>JACMMA010000102.1 GCA_014379275.1 Armatimonadota bacterium
CACCTTTTCGTTGTGGCGTGCGCGGTCCCGCTCCGCCCGGCGGTGCAAGTCCCACGCATCAGTTGAAAGCGAATACGAATCCGACAAAGTTGATTACTCCTTACCCTTGTGCTCTCCGGGTGGCAAACGTTTGGTAACTTCTTTATAAGACGGGTGCGGCGTCCGCGATGTTTCCCGCGACGGGCGAATCGTCCCGTTTGGTCGTGACAGCGATCTATTCCAGAGGGGGTAGTAGATCAGAAACCGCGATACTTACATCCGGCGCGGCAAGCGGCGAGATGGTGTCACCATCTCTGAGTTCACGAGGCGATGAATACTCGCCGTTTTCGGGAGCGCGGTAGACGTTGATTTGTCGCCTATTGACTAATACTACCCAGTAATCCGCGATTCCCGCCTGTGCGTACAGGTCCGCTTTCTCGCCGGTGTCCTTAATCCCGGTGGCATCTGCAACTTCGATGAGAAGACGCACTTCTTCACTTACAGGGTGCCGTGAGGCGTACTCGTCATCGCGGTCCGCGACCACACAAACATCCGGCATCGGTTCGCTGTTCTCTGCCAGATGGATCGGTTTCTCTTCCTGGACAAGAAAGGTTGGCTCGAACAGGCGGCGCATGAGTCGCCCTATCTTGCGTGTCGTGAAGGCGTGCGGCGGATTCAATTCGTCTCGTCTCCAAAGATCCCCGTCGATTAACTCCCATTGTTTCGGCTCATCAAAAATACCGGAGTCGGAGGCGCGGTAGAACAATTCGACGGTCCAATGGAACCGCCCCGCCCCGACACCATCCGTCCCGCCTCCATTCGCGTACTTCGAGTCGGGCAATTTCGCTCGCGTGGTTGTGTCACGCTCCAAAGTCGTTGTCATTGCTTCCTTCTTTCCGCTACCTCCCGTCGACACAGCGGACGGTGATTCCGTTCTTTCCCGCAGACGTAAACGCCGCCCCATACCAGTTCTGACCACGATTTCCTGTATTATTAAGGGAACGCCGCCGAAATCATCCGGCGGTCCGCAAGAACTTCGCTCCGTGCCGGTCGCCCCTTGCCACTCACAAGTGAGGCGGCTATAGTAAAGTCAAAAGTTCAAAAACATCATCGTCAGGATCGTGTGCAGGTGCCGATCCGGTGCGGCGGTCGGGACGCGGACATTCACGTACTGATACCCCGTCTCCAGTCGAATATTCTTCGCTGCCGCTACACTGACCCCGAGAAAGGTCCGGTTCTGGTCGTATCCCCCTTGCAAATTTGGCGCGGCGTCGTTCAGGTTCCAGAACAGTTCGTTCTGCGCGACGACCGCCCATTTCCGGTCCTTTCGAAGCGGGACGAAGCCACGCACGAAATGGCGGAACCGGTACGACGGTTCATCCACGCCCTCTAGGAAACGTTCTTCGAGCCGCGTCCGATTGACTATGTCAAAGCTAGGAAACTTCGTGTTGACCAGGAGTTGTTGGAAATACCGGTTCTCGGTCGTGCGGCGCGGCGAGTAGTTCGGGATCAAGACGTAACCGAGCCAGAGTGAGATGTTCGGGCGCACTGCATACCCGACCGCTGGTCGGATCAGCAGGGGACCGAGTCGGTCGGAATCGTTGACGAAGCGCGGTTGCACCTCAAAATACCCCCGCCACGGCGTCCCGGTGAACGACTTGTTGACGATCAGCATATTCCAACTCTGAAAGTCGTCGTTGTCCGCGCCCCCCTGTGCCCGCGCCGCGCCCGTACTCAACCCCGTAGCGGCGGCAACTGTTGCCGTCACCATCGCCGCCGAAAAATGCCTGTTCCTGCTCATACCCTATCCATCAATTTGATTTTGCCGATCTTCAACCAGTAGACCGCGCCGACGACCTTGATTCTACCGTCTTTCGGCGCCGGGGTGAGGACACCGGTTCGCGGGAACGAAGCCGGTGCACGCCGCGCGTATCCCCTCGAATGATCTATCCTTTTCCTTTCACGGGAGCAGGGGCAACGAAGGCCGCGACGATCTGACATCAGTACGCCCCGCCCACCGTCACCCGGTCGCCGACGGACCGCCCGCGCACCGCGCGTTCCACGGGCGTATCGCCGCCGATTAAAACGCAGTCGAACCGGCTGTCGTCGGACTCGTCGCGGAACGATACGCGGTGACCGAAACAGATTTCGCCGCGTTCCGCCATCAGCGCGAGTATTTCGCCGTCGTAAACTCCGGGGCGGTCCCGGGAATACGCGGCGATGCGGCGCGATGTCTCCCTGTCGTCGGCGTCTATCTCATACCGGCCGGTTTCAAAGTCGAGCACCAGATACTCCCCCCAATGCTCCCCGACTAACTGTGGGCAAAATGCCCCGCTCGTAGATAGCGTCGTCGGCTAAGTCGCCCGCCTCGTCGTCCGTGTAATTCCGTTCCGCAGTTGTCATGTTTCCGAATCATGACCCAGTTTCGACCGGCGGGATTCGACCGCCACACGCGCACATGGGCGTCCGGTTCGATTTCGGCGAGTTCCCATTCCCCCGTGTCACAGTCAATGCACAGGTACTTGCCGTGATCCTCCGGCTTGAGCGTCGGCAAAATGCTGTGGAGGTAAATCGCCCGCGCGATACGTCCGTTGTTGCTCGTGCCGAAGCCATTCGGGGAACGTCGTGTCATGACGCCTCGCCCTCGACCTGGATTGCGCGGTAACTGTTAGGCGCGGTCCGGTATCCGACGCGTACACAGAAGCGGTTCCGTCCGCCGGGGTTTTTCGACGGCTTGAACCGCCGCCCGATAGTCATCCGAATCCAGCACGAAGTACCGCGTATCCGTATCGATGATGAGGTACTTGCCGACGTCGCTGTCCGTCAACGTCGGCGCGATTTGCGCGTCAAAAATCGCCTTCGCGTTCCGCTCCAGGTCGGTGTCACCGAAGCCGGTGTCGTGAATCGTGTTCATGGCACCTGCCCTACATCCGTCATGGAATCAGTTTATCCACGGCGAGTCGCCAGCCGGGCACGGCGGGTTCGCCGTCTGCCGTTTCTCCGCGGTGGAAAACGGTTGGTTTCGCCATGTCTTCGCCTTTACGGTAGCGGCGCACGACGCCTTCGCGCAAAACGTCTACGTCCCAGACGACTTCGGTTCCCGCCGCGAAATAGTCGGCGATCTTTTGCAGAATGGCTTCGTCTTTCGCCCCGCCGTAGTCGTTTTCGCTCCGCACCTCGGCGGCGAACGCCGGGGCACCATCCGCATACGCGCCGTCGTCCGGCAGTTCTCCCGTGTAAAAGGCGGCGTCAGGGCTGAACGATTTCCGGTTCGGCAGGTTCACACCGAAGCCGACATTATCCGGCACGGCGTACCCCCCGCCGAAATCATCCTCGTACTCGGCTAAACTGCGATAGATTCTTCCGCCCGCGCGTCCCGGCACGATCCCTGTCGGCGACATTAAGACCACCTTCCCGTTAACGATTTCGGCCTTTTGCTTTCCCGCGATTCGTAAGAGATCGGCGAGTGTCGGCGTGATATTCGCACTTCTATCGAAATTCATCCGCGCGTCATCGCTACTTGGTTCGTAAAACGTTGTCACTGATCGTACTCCTACTTGGAGGGCAACTCGATTCGGAAATACGTCATGCCTTCAATCGGAATCTCGTTCATCTTATATCTGCCAAATGCCCACGCCTCTGGACGTTCCATCATAACTTCCCACAAAATCAGCCCGAAGCACATGGCGGCAACCTCAACATTCTTCACACAAGCCTTCTCGTAAATGGGCATGAAAACAGTCCCACTCCAGTCTTTTCCCGGCATCCAACTAGATGTATGGATGTCTTTTTCCGTGATCATCCCGTTTAGTTTGTCTTTGATAGCCTTGATTTCTGTGGGAGAAAGTCGGCTCGTCCATTTAACATAGTTGTTCCTGTAAGGAACGTTCGTTATCTTTTCCATCTTGTCAATTGCGTACAGCATCGCAAATCCTCCGCTATTTCAGTCGCCGCCCCGCCGAAACGGAAGGGGCGGCGACAATTATTTTGCTAACCTACGGCTCAGTTTTACCAGCCTACCGGTTGAGTAGCGTCCCGACATACTTGAGTAGCTCGTTCGCCGAGATCGGGTTGTAGCCGTGCTCGTTGCAGAGCCGTTCGACGACTTCGTTGATGCGCTTCAACTGGTCGGCATCCGGGGTCTTCGTGGAGGTGGTGATCTTGACGATGTCCTTCAGGTCGGCGAACAGTTTCTTTTCCAGCGCCTCTTTCAGCCGTTCGTCGGAGCCGACGCCGAAACTGCCGCCGCGCCGCGAGACCGACGCCACCGAGCGCATGATGCCTTCGCGGAACTCGCGCTTGGCGTTTTCCGAGATGCCGATCTGCTCCTCGATGGACCGCATCAGCCGCTCGTCCGGGTCCACGTCGTCGCTGGTGATCGGGTCTTTGACCTTGGTGCGGTTGCAGAACGCGTCCACGTTGTCGAGGTAGTTGTCCAGGAGGGTTTTCGCCGACTGTTCGTACGAGTACACGAACGCGCGCTGGACCTCCTTTTTGGCGATCTCGTCGTAGTCCTTGCGGGTTTCGTCGAGGAAACCAAGATAGCGGCGGTACTCTTCCTCGTTCGTGGAAATGTCCTGCAAGCCGTCCCGCATGGCGCGAAGAACGTCGATCGGCGTGATGCACGACTTGTTGCCGCGAACCAGAGCCGACGACAGGCGGTTCATCACGAAGCGCGGGGAAACGCCGTGCATGCCCTCGTCCTGATGCTCCTCGGTTAGCTCCCGTAGGTGCTTCTGATCCCAGTCGCCGACCTGCTTTTCGCCGTCGTAAAGCTTCAGTTTCGCCATCAGGGTTAAGCCCTGCTTCTTGCTCGCTTTGAGGCGCGTGAGTAAAGCGAACATCGCGGCGACGCGCAGGGTGTAGGGCGCGATGTGCACGCTCATCAGGTCCACGCGGTCGTCGGACAGTTGCGACTGCCCGATCAGTTTTTCGTAGATGCGAATCTCTTGCGACAGCCGAAGATTGTACGGGACTTTGACCACGAAAATACGGTCAATCATCGCCTCGTTTTCTTTGTTACCGAAGTAAGAGTTGTATTCGTATTCGTTCGTGTGCGCGAGGACGACCAGATCGGCGTAGATGAGAGCGAAGCGCGACGCCTTGATCGTCTGTTCACCGGCCACCGTATTCAGTTCGTACAGGAACCGCTTTTCGGCTTTGAGCATTTCGATAAACTCGATAACGCCCCGGTTGGCGATGTTGAGTTCCCCGTCGAAATTATAAACACGCGGGTCGGACTCGTTGCCGAGCTCGGCGAGAGCTTGAATGTTAACCGAGCCGGTCAGTTCCGCGACATCCTGTGATTTCGGGTCGGCGGGCTTGAACGTTCCGATGCCGCACCGGTCGCGCTCCGAAAAGGCGATGCGTTCTACCGGGACGCTGGCGAGGTCATTTTTCCAGTCGCGCTCCAATCGGTAGCGGCACACCGGGCAAAGATCACCCTCGATATGCACGCCGTACTCGTTCTTGAAATCGGCACGCAGTTCGTCCGGCACCAGATGAAGCGGTTCTTCGTGCATCGGGCAACCTTTGATCGCATACACCGCGCCGTCGTCGTCGCGCGAAAACTTCTCCATCCCCTTCTTGATCAGCGTCGATATCGTGGATTTACCGCCGCCGACCGGGCCGACCAGCATCAGAATCCGTTTGCGTATGTCCAACCGGCGCGAGGCGGGAGAAAAATATTCCTCGACCAGATGCGCCTGTACTTTCTCCAGGCCGAAGATCTCGTTCTCGAAAAACTGGTACGCGCGGGAGCCGTCGGGACGTTCCTCCGTCCCGGGTGCCATTACCATGTTATACACACGGGCGTGCGCGAGGTCGGCGACGCGGGGGTTTTCCCGTACGACCTCCAGATAATCGGCGAAGGTGCCGTCCCATTTGAGCTTATCCGCCTGGGCGCGGTACTCATCGGCGGCTTTCAATATATCAAACTTTGCCATGTAGCCCCTTTCTCTGCGCTGCTATATCGCAACGCGAACAGTTTTCGTTAAGACACGGTGCGGGCGCGGTAAACTAAGGGGAGCGAAAACGGTCCGGTTCGGGATCGGTTCGCCCGTTTTCGCGCCACGAAAGGTGAGGGCAAACAACTTCTGTTTGCCGGGCAAGGAACGGTCTGACAGCGGATGCGGGAAACGGAACGGTCACAACGCGCTAACAGACAGAAAACGGTTGTCAAGGTACGGTTCGATTCGTTCAAAAAACTGGCGCGCGGCCAGCGAAAACCAGTGCCAGACGCCGGGAGGACGGCGGGGCGAAAGTCACGGCGCGGAGAAGTAGTTCCGTGCACGGTAGGCAACAAGGTTATGTTCGAGCCTTCTTTGCCGATTGTGATACCTATCTGATGTTACGTATCGGGATGGGTTCTATATTACCATAAAACGGGATAATCGAGAGAAGTTTTTTCCGTGTGGAGACACTTCCAGATTCAGAGGACGAACTCGAAAGACACCTCACACTCCACGGGTCCCCGATGCGGGGGCGGATACACACGACACCATTCGGATCCCCGCGCGATTATACGCCGCCCGCGAATTCGAGAATACTACTTTTGGTCAGTCACGTTGGCGGGAAAAACGGGAGCAACCACCGGAGCGCTTCCGCGTAGATATCGCCCCAAGAAGTCAACCGCCTCAGACATTTCTTACTTTAAAAACTAGTAACCTTGAAAATAGTTGTCACACTTCCCACCAAAAGTATGGCATACCGATCTGATTAACCTATTCGATCAGTAGCACGATCTTTTTGCTTTTTTTGCCTCGTCCCCTGGCAACAAGGGAACAGGCACAGTCCTGACTTCTCTTTCTCAAACCTCCCCAGAGAAAAATAGGGAACAGGCCGTCACAAGTAAACAGATCCACAGCCGCATAGATTATTCGTCTGACTCTTCGCGATCCGCATCGAGCAGGCATGAAACCGAACTCGGGACATAAGCAAATGACTAGAACACTCCCTTCCCCTTTTCTCTCTCTCGGGGGGATAGCACTCCTCTTCGCAATCGCACAAGGCACAGCCCAGGCGGCGGAACCCAGTGATTTCCTATTCGTAGGCGATCTCAGGACCGGCACACTGTTTCGTTACGGTGCGGAGAACATAAACGGAACTTTGGCGTTTACCCCCTATGGGCTGAACGGCAACACGACAGATCCCGCCTATATCGCCAATCAGGGCGTCACCGAGGGGGTACACGGCACAGGCAACACCCTCATCACCAGTCAGAAGATCGGCAATGACTTCCGGATCAGCCGATTCGACCGTGCCACGGGTGCCTTTATCAGCTTCGTCAGCCCTCAGGTCTTCGCAGGCATCGGCAACCTGGCACTCACCAATGATGCCACAACGACTTATGTACCGGATGAGTCCGGTAACAGACTCTATCGCGTTGATGTCGCCACCGGTAATATTCTATCCTCCGCCGCGATGACGGGAGTGCATGATGTCCAGATCGGCGCGGACGGCTTCATCTACGCGACAGCTTACAGTGGTAACTCGGGAGTACGTCGCTATACCGCCGACCTCAGCAGCTTCGCGCAAATCGTCGCCCCGGGCAACAACGGTCTGACGCGACCTGCCGGTGTCGTCGTTTCCGGAAATACTCTCTACGTTGCACAGAATAGCCAGACGGTGAATGCGAAGGTATACAAATACACGATTAATGGAAACAATACGGCTACCTATGATACGCAGGTGACGAGTTCGTTGCTTTCGTTCTCATTCGGTATGGAACAAGGACCGGACAACAACCTTTACGTGGCAATACCAGGGACGTTCACAGGGCAGGGCGGCCCGAATCAGATCGCCAAACTTGACCTGACCAATGGTTTCAGCCAGGCGAACACGGTCGTCACCACTGCCATCCTGTACCCGGGCGTGAACTCCAGCCCGACGTACACGAGCACGGCCTCGAACGTGATATGGCCCAAGTACATAAAGTTCAGCTCGAACTTCGCCCAAGCAAACGACCCCGGTGTTGCGATCGTAGTTCCGGAAACGGGTAGCATCGTGCTGCTTCTGACGGGCGGGCTACCGCTCGTTGGCATGGTGCTACGGCGACGCAAACTCACCGGCGTGTAGTCGACTCCTGGAAAGCACGAAAAGCCCACGTTAACTGACCGTGGGCTTTTCGTGACTGTTTGGCACAAACTATCGCGATTCATGTCCCGCGAGCGATCCCTGATAAAAGCGAGTCATGCCACTATATTTTTCTGGCAACGCACCCGAAAATAGCATGTCATGATTTTGTCCAGACCGCAACGGGCTGATCTCGTCCCCGCTTTGCTAGTGTTCGTTCTGGTTTTTGGCGTTTATGCGTTCACGGCATGTCGTACCATCTACTCCGGCGACAGCGGCGATTTCCTCGTGGCAATCGCGCGGGGCGGCGTGCCGCATCCGAGTGGCTACCCCCTTTTCTTGATCGGGGCCAGAGTGTTCGGCTCGATCTTTGCCTTCGGCGAGTGGGCATTTCGCGTCAATCTGTTCGTCGCTCTGGCAGGTGCGTTCGCGGCTCTGTTTGTGTACCTTTTTCTTGCATTGCTTCTTCAAGACAAGCCGGTCCGACGCCCCGCGGCGGCATTCGGTGCGCTCTCCTTCGCATTCGGCACGACGACATGGGGTCAGGCGACGATCAGCGAGGTGTATTCGCTCAGCCTCGCCTTTCTTGCCGCGCTTCTGTTCTATACATTACGCTGGGTTCGCACCCCGAATGACGAGACCGGCGCTGCGGATAACCGGCTAGCCGGACTCTGTCTCCTTTATGGGCTTTCCCTGACAAACCATCTAACGATGGCCTTCGTCTTCCCCCTTTTTCTCGCGGTCGTGATATGGCACAAACCGTCGCTGCTCGGAAAAAACGCCCGCCTTCTCGTACCACTCGTTGGATTGCTACTGCTACCGATCAGCCTGTACACCTATCTGCCGCTTGCCACGCAATACGGATCGTCGCCGGTCCGGTGGGGGACGCCAGACAACGTCGAGCGTTTCCTGTTCCACGTTTCCGGACAACGGTATAGCGGTTACATGTTCCCCGGCGCGGCGTTTTTCGCCTATAGCGCGGGCGAGTATTTCGGAACCCTGCTCGGAAACGAGTTCGGCATGAGTCTCGTTTTTGCCCCGGTAGGATTCTTCTTTCTGATCCGGGACGTTCGGACGCGACCGTTCGGTTTACTGATATTCGGTATCTGGCTCCTGCAAAGCGTCTATGCCATGAATTACGCGACGCCGGACATTTCTGCTTACTACCTGCCGACCTATCTCGCGCTCGCATGCCTCATGGGTGCCGGTGCCTCTGCGACGGTGGGATTCCTCGCACGGCGTTGGTCGGCGGCGACTCGCGAGCGTAGCCTGCCGCTGGCGGTGATGACACTCTGCCTCCTCCCAATCCTGCCATTTACGGCGCACTATGCGGACGCCGACAAGAGCAACGATTTCCGGGAGCGAAGTTATGGACTGAACCTTTTGCGTTCCTGCCCACCGAACGCCGTCCTCCTCATCACGCAGGACGCGGTTTTCACGCTCTGGTATGAGCAGTACGTCCGCCATGTGCGCCCTGATGTTGTCGTGGTGCAATACAGCCTGTTTACCGGCACGGACATTGCCTACTGGTACGGCGATGCTCTCCGGCGCGCGTATCCCACTGCCGCCCCTTTGCTGCCCGCGGCGAACACGCCTCCGGAGGGGGAAGCGGGACTGATCCGCTTCGTGGAAAAAGCGATAAACGCGCAACGTCCCGTGCTGTTCACCCCCCAATCGCTCTCGTTCCCGGTGCCACGTCGTACGCAGGAGGTCACACGATTAAGGGCGGCACGTACACCACCGAAGCGGAGCCGCACGGTTCCTGGCGAGACCGACCGTCCTGGTACAGCGACTTTCGAGCAGTGGATCGCGAACCGCTCTCACGCCTTGCCGCAGGGTTTGTGTGTTCGTCTTTATCCGCGATTCGTTTACGGCGAAGAGATTCCCGCGCCTGACCTCCGTGAAATCGTGGCCGCTAACGCATCTGCCTGGCAATCGTTCGAACTGGACGGCGTTTTCAACGATTCCTGGAAAGAGGACACCGACCCGTTGCACTACCCGATGGCGGCCCAATACATGCTCGCCGTGACCGATTACGGACGGATCGCGGAGCAAGCCGGACTGACAGAAACGGCCCGGGAGTGCTACCAGAAATCGGTAACGATACACCCGACCCCGGAGGCGATAGCCGGCCTACAACGTCTGCCCGCGCGATAGGTATACCGGCAACAGTGCGGCGAAGTCGTTCCGTAGCACACTAGGCAGCAGGGTGGAAAGACCGGATGAGGCGGTCGCCGTGTTTTCATGGGGGCAACATCTGCCCGAGCTAAGAACACCGGGGTGTTCCTAGCTCGCATCGGTCTCACCCCTGATCGCGGCGGCGTTTACTACGGGCGGACCGGGTGCGCGATCACTGGGCAGTTGATTATCGCTCGCGTCGGGCGCAGTCCCGACAGCCAGGGGTTGCCGGGTCCCTGCGGGTTGATGAACGCGCTGGTGACCAACCCTTCCGCGACTAGTCCGTCCAGGTCCTCGAACGAGAGGATGCGCCGCACTTTTTTGTTTTTGATGGCGTCCTCGGTCCACATGGAGACGTGCGCGTCCCAGAGCGGGCTGTAGTTGTTGGACGAGGACGCGTCGTTGTTGGACGGTGGGAACGGGAAGATATTGATCGGGTCAATGCCGCCGTTCGATAGAGAGGCGACGAAGCCCTGATGCTGTCCCGTACGAACGTCCGAGATTCCGTTCAGGACCGGGGAAAAGCCGAGTAGCGCCGACGTGTCGGACGGGGTGGATTTGCCGAGTTCAGGGATGGCGGCGAGGCGTGGCGTGAACACTCCCTTTTCCAGAACCGAAGGCAGATCCGCCGATACGTCGGTGACGAGATGATAGAAATACTGCCGCCCGCCCTGAAACCCGTCCAGAATGGACAGCGTCGCGGTTCGCTTTTGCAGGTCAACCGCGACGAGCCGGTCATGTCCCCCCGTGCCGTTTTGCACCATCTGGACATTCAAGACGACACCGCTCGGCATTACGACCATGGAGGACCATTGCGCATCCCCTACCGCACCTGGCTTGGCTTCTTTGGGGGGGAACGGATTGGGAGAACCGGGGACTACTTTGTATACCGGCGAAAAATCAACGTCACCCTTGAACTGCACCACGCCGTTGTCCATCGTCACCTCTTGCGCTCCCTGCGTCCCGACGACGTGCTTCATTTTCGGCGCGAAATTGACGCCCATTTTTTTCGCGACGTCGTAATCGGACGCCTCGGTGATAATGTAATACACCGACTTCCCTTTCGGGCACAGACCCCGATACAGCGGCAACGTCGCCGTCGCCTTACCAGGGGTAAAATTGATCGCCAGCAGACTTTTCAGGTAGACGTTGTCACTCGGCTTGAACCGGACCGCGGTCTTCGCCGAATAGGGTTGCCGTCCGGACTCTTTCGACGCCGTCGCCATCAAGGAACCCGCCTCGGATATTCCCGCCTGTGCCAGCGCGACGTTCGCCGTACCCATACAGGCAAACGCTAAAGCAATTATTCTTTTCATCGCTACAAACTCCCCGGTTCTAATCGAGATCAAGTAGCCATAGTACAAACCGATCGCCCGGTTCGACGCCACCTGTCGCATTAGAATTACCCTTATTAATTGAGAGTTAATAGTTTTAGATGATAATAAAATTAATATTTTTTCGTCAGGAAAAACGGAACTTTATCCATCGTGCCGTTTGTTTATCCTTGCATTTCTGTTTGACGGGGACCTTATCGAAGCTGACAACCCACTCGAGCGCTTCCGAATCGGAAAACAATTTGCCGTTATGCTTGACAAAAAAATGAGAACGGGATACGATGCTAATTCGTGTCACGGTCGGTGTCGGTGCTCTTGTCATGGGCGCGGCTGTCCCTCGTCACGAACACCACGAATACGTACATACTTTAAGCGAATCGGCTTTGTCCTCGGTGATTTAGAACACCGGTCG
>JACMMA010000685.1 GCA_014379275.1 Armatimonadota bacterium
ACGCCGACCCCGGTCAAAAGAATCGGCATCGTGCGGGATAACGTGTTCGACCACGCCAGCGGCGAGCCGACCGCGCCAACAAACAAGGCTTGATACGCCCGTATCGGCGCGGAGATGTCTTTCTGAGCGACGGCGATGACGATGCCGCCCAGAATAAGCGCGGCGAGCAGTGCGACCACCGCACGCAGAAGGCCCGTGAGAAGATTCTCCGTTTTCACCCGTCCCCCGCCCCCGTCATCAATGCCCCGATGCACTCCTCGTCGGCTTCGGCTCTGTCCAGCACGGCGACGATCTTACCGGCGAGCATCACTGCCACCCGGTCGGACAGAGCAAGGACCTCGGCGAGATCGAGCGATTGTACCAATACCGCCGCGCCGCGATCCCGTTCCCGGCGCAAGGCGTCGTGCACGAACGCGGTCGCGCCGAAATCCAACCCCCGCGTCGGCTGCGACGCAAGGAGCAGTGCGGGGTTGCGCGACAGCTCACGCGCCATGACTAACTTTTGTTGATTCCCCCCCGAAAGTGAGCGGGCCGGATTCCCGACCGCGACGCCACGAACATCAAAGGCTTTGGTTTTGTCCGCCAGAAATGCCCGTAGCGCATTGACGTTGAGAAAGCCGAATTTATCCGCGAACGCCGATTCCCGGTGCCGACCGAGCACGGCATTTTCCTCTAAAGAAAGGGGGAGCACCATCGCCCGGTGGTGTCGATCCTCCGGCACATACCCGATTCCCACCGAACGCCGATCTGCGACGGAAAGACCATCCAGCGGTTTGCCCTTCAATGTGATGGTTCCTGCCGAGGACTGCCGCAGTCCGACAATCGCCTCGATCAGGTCCACCTGACCGGAACCGTCTACCCCCGCCAGCCCTACGATCTCACCGGGCCGGACGTCCAGCGAAACCCCGTTGACCACAGTCTCGCCGCGTCTTCCCAGAACCACGAGGTCCCTCACCCCCAACCCCTCTCCCTCCGGAGGGAGAGGGGAGCCATACCGGAGGGACGGTGACGCTTCGCTTGCGGTTTCCCCTCTCCCTTCCGAGGAAGAAGGGCTGGGATTTCCCCCCTCTCCGACCATCGCCCGCGCCAGTTCTGCCGGGTTGGTCTCGCTTACGGGCTTGGTCAGAATGAGTCTGCCGCGCCGCAAAACCGTGACCGTTTCGGCGTGTGCCATCACGTCGTCTAATTTGTGCGTGATAAAAACGACCGTGGTCCCCGCGCCCGAAAGCCGGTGAACTGCCGCCCACAGGTCGCGGGCTTCTGAGGGGGCGAGCGTTGCCGTCGGCTCATCCAAAATCAAGACTTTCGCGCGGCGGTATAGTGCTTTCAGGATTTCGGTACGTTGTTGCGCCGCCACGGAGAGGGTTTCCACGCGGGCCATCGGATCAATCGGCAAGCCACTCTCTTCCGCCAGTTCCCGGACACGGTTTTCCGCTCCGGACTGGTTCAGAACAAATCCCCCGACTTCCGCGCCGAGCACGACATTTTCGGCGACCGTGAACGGCGGAATCAGTTCGAAATGCTGGTGTACCATGCCGATACCGGCGGCGATGGCGTCCTGAGGGGAAGCGAAGCGCACCGGCTTTTCGCGTAGAAGGACCTCGCCCGTGTCGGGTCGGAGTCCGCCGAACAGCACCTTCATCAACGTCGATTTGCCCGCGCCATTCTCGCCGACGATGGCATGGCGCGAACCGGGAACGAGAGTAAGAGATACGTCGGCGAGGGCAACGAGCGAGCCGAACGTTTTGCCGATGCCGCGTAGCGAAACGGAGGGCGG
>JACMMA010000686.1 GCA_014379275.1 Armatimonadota bacterium
ACTACAAGTGTATCCACGGTTCGCAGGAAAATCACTCACAACACCCGCGCCCGGTGTTCATTCATCGCTACCGCAAACCGAGCGATTACGTCATTGTCAGTGCGGCGACGACAGCGGCGCGCGAGACAGCAGAAAAGCAACAGGCCGCCGCAAACAAACAAAACCAACAGGGGATGATGGCGCGCGGTTTCCGAGACTACGCCGCTCCGTAAACCACGGTCACCGCCGCACCCGCCGGAATGTTCACCGTCACCGCGGGGCGTTTCCCGCATGTCAGGCGCAGTGTGCGTGCCTTCATAGCATCGTTGTTCGCGCCGACGAACACGAGTGAACCATCGCGGTTACGGAATGCCGCGCCGGGGAATTCGCCGGAGTCGGCAGTATCCAGCCGCACGGCACCGGGACGCACCCAACGGCTCGCGTGACCGAGCGCATAGAACTCTTCGTTTTTGGTGACCTTGCCGGTCGACGGATCGATCGTGATCACCCCGCGGCAGTCGCTGCATCCGCCGTTCCGCGGACCGTGTTGCAGGTCGAGCGCGAGATTCCATTTCAGCACGGTCGACGCACCGTACTTTGTCGCGCCTACCACAAGGTTGGCGATATCCCAGCGCACGTTCCCGCCGAAGTCCGGCGCGAAAGCGCCGCCCGAACTTTCCGTGAAGTGCGTTTCCATCTTCGGGTGCGCCCGCCGAACGATCTCCTGTGCTTCCGGTTTCCCCGCGTAAGCATGCCACGCCACCCCGGCGATATACGGCCTTGCCGCGGCGTCTTTCAACACCTCCATCGGGTATTCGGGAACGTCCCAGTTGTGGTCCCAGACGAGAATCTTGGTGTTTATCCCTGCTTTTCGGAACGCGGGTCCCAGATGCTCCCGAACGAACCGCGATTGGTCGCCCGGCTCCATGCGCATCGTCGGGTAGGAATCGCGCTCCAATCGAGGCTCGTTCTGCAACGTGATGTATTGCACCGGCACCCCGGCTTCGCGGTAGGCTTCCACAAAGCGAACGAAGTAGCGTGCATAGGCGGCGTAAGCGGGCCAGTCCAGCCATCCACCGTTTATATTTTTGCTGGTTTTCATCCAGGCGGGCGCACTCCACGGCGACGCCATAACGGTGAGGGCGGGATTTATCTGGCGGATTCGGCGCAGGAGCGGCAGAATGTACGCTTCGTCCGGCTTGATCGAAAATCGTTTCTGTTCGTGGTCCGTCTCGCCGGGAGGCAAGTCGTTATAAGTGTAGTTGCCCCGGTGGGTGAAATCGCTCGCCCCCATCGGGACACGTACCACGGAGAAGCCGATCCCCCCCCCGCTCGTACCGAACAGCCCGCGCAACGCCGCGTCCCGCTTCGCCGGAGGTAGCCGTGACAGGAGAAAGGCAGACGAATCGGTCAAGGCCGCCCCGAAGCCGCGCATGGTCTGCCGGGAACGGGATTCGTCGACTGTGATCGCAAGAACCGAGTCGCGACTGGCGTTCGCGAGATCGACCGGCGTGTGTAAAAATCTGCGATCTGGTGTCGTCACGAACGCGGAAACGGAGGAGGCTTTGACTGGTTTCATGGATGATTTCTCGGAGTGGGATGGCGTATTCCTGTGCGCAACGATCTTGCCCCGGTAAAGTTCGCTCTACGCCGGAACTCCCGCGTGTAATCGAGACGATTCAAAAGGTAAACGAGCCGAAACACTGGATCGCATTTCGGCTCATTTGGTTAGTTCGCCGGCTTGTTACGTAACGCCGGCGGGATTGAGGCTGCCGTGTCAGCACGTGCCTTTTCCGTCGCTTGCTTGATTCGCTCTCGCGCCGCGTCCGGGATGGCTGGGTTTTGATCGACGCTTTGTTGCGCCCCCGCCACACCGCCAGCTTTGGAGCCCGGAGACTTGTCCGATGCACCCTCTCCTTGAGTACAACCGAAGGAGAATGCACTCAGAGCGAACGCTGTGACGACATAAAGTCCGTGATGTAGTTTCATAATCGAATACCCTTAGTACGGATACCATCCTTCAGTGTATGGGAA
>JACMMA010000687.1 GCA_014379275.1 Armatimonadota bacterium
CCCTCGCCGGGACGGAATGTGTGCAAACGTCGCGTAAGCAGACCGTAATCTTCGTCGCCGATGGCTCGTATAGCGTCGGGGAGAAGGGGCGTGGCGCGGCACGGAAGGCGATTGCCAGTACCCAGGAATCGTTGCGCGGTGGCGACCGACTGGGCGTCGTTTCGGTCGGGGGGGATGCGACGTTGACCGTTCCGCCGGACGAGAAACGCGCCGTCACTCTTCCGACAAAACTACCCGAGCCGCCGGAACCGATGACCACCAATCTGGCACGCGGCATCAACCGCGCCCTCGCCTCGCTCCCGGACGATACGGCGGGGCGGATCGTGGTCCTTTCCGACGGCAACGAGAATGCCGGGCAAGCACTGGAAGCCGCAAGCGGCGCGAAATCCGCCGGAGTTCCTGTGGATGTACTCGTACTCGGCGGCGACAAACGGGACGCGCCGGAAACCCTCGTAGAGCGCATGGACGTCCCAAACGCGGCGCGGCGCGGCGAACCGTTTCGGCTTGCGGTTGCGGTGAACTCGCGGACCGGGGGGGCGGGTACCCTGACCGTGTATCGGAACGGTAAATTGTGGCGCACCCAGAAGGTAATGCTGTCGCCGGGAAAAAACGTGCTATCGGTAAATGACCGTGGCGGGGAACCCGGTTTCTATACATATGAAGCCCGGTTGTCCCTACCGGAATCCGCCGATACGGTCGCCGAGAACAACCGCGCGGTCGGGTTCGTCCGCGTCACCGGCGAACCGCGGGTACTGGTGATCCGCGATCCGGCGAGCGGCGATCCTTCTGACACGGCATCGCTGGTGAAAACACTGCGCGGGCAACGCCTTTCCGTCACCGAGGGCGGGCCGGAAATGATCCCCGCTACCGGACCCGCGCCGCTCCTCGCCTACGACGGCATCGTTCTGGTCAACACGCCCGCCGACGGGTTCGATAGATCGCAAATGTCCGCGATTCAATCCGCGGTCCGCGACCTCGGTATCGGGTTGGTGATGGTCGGCGGCGAGTACGGCTTCGCCGCCGGTGGTTGGCTCGGAACGCCGGTGGAAGCCGCTCTGCCGGTCGAGATGGAGTCGAAAAAACAGAAGCGATACCCGGCGGTCGCGCTGGCATTAGCGGTGGACGTTTCGGGTTCGATGGATTCCGCCCCCCAGAGTGGCGGATCATCGTCGAAGATGGAACTCGCGCAGGAGGCCGCGCACCGCGCCGTGGATGCGCTTGCAGGCCAGGACAATGTGGGGGTGATCGGAGTGGACACTTCCGCGACGACCATCGTCGGAATGACGCCCGCGACCAAAAAGGGTTCGGTGCATAGCGGTATCAGCGAACTAGGCGGCGGCGGGGGTACGGACATGGCGGCGGGTGTCGAGGCGTGTTTCGACATGCTCAAGGGGGCTAAACTTCCTGTCAAACATGCGATTTTGATCACCGACGGTGAAACTCCCCCGCACGACTACGCCCAACTGATCGCCGATTACAAGAAGCGCAACATGACATTCACGCTGGTCGTGATCGACGAAGGCCAATCCCCGGACTCGCTCGAACCATTGAAGCGTGTCGCCTCGCAGACCGGCGGGCGATACTACTTCGTCAAAGACGCCGCCGAACTCCCGAAGATCTACACCCGCGAAGTACGGACCATCCGAAAGCCCCCCCTGATCGAGGAACCGTTCGCGGCGAAACTCGGACCGGGCGGGGCGACACATCCGCTTCTGGAAGGCGTCGGGATAGACGCCGCACCGCCGCTTTTCGGCTACGATGTGGCGTTCGCGAAACCGACTGCGGAAGTACTTCTTCTGACACACCGGGACGATCCGCTTCTGGCCGCGTGGCAATACGGTCTCGGTAAATCGGTAGCGTGGACATCGGATGCCGCGCCGCGCTGGTCGGCGGGCTGGCTTTCCTGGAACGGTTTCGCGCCGTTCTGGGCACAAACCGTGCGCTATACCCTCAAGTCGCCGCAGAGCAGCGGCGCGGACGGCTTTCTAACGGTGCGTGTGGTGCGCGAAGGGGGCAAAGCAAGACTCGTCGCGGACGCAGTGGATGCCGAATCCGGCGCGTTCGTCAATAGCCTTCAGCTTCGCGCGCGAATCGCCAAACCGAACGGCGACTCGGAAACGGTGCCGCTCCCGCAGACCGGTCCCGGACGCTACGAGGCCGCCACTTTCGATGCCGGGCAGGTCGGTTCCTATACCGCGAGTGTCCTCTATCGGGGCGCGGATGGTGCCGAACGCGCCGTGCCGGTCGGGTTCGCCGTCGCCTATTCGCCTGAGTTCGCCGCACTCGCCCCCGATACCGCACTTCTGTCGCGGATCGCCGATCTTACCGGGGGGAGAGTGCTGAAAACTGGCAAAGATGTTCTCGGCGCGCGCGGTTCCAGGCGCGTCCCGACCCCGCTCGCCCTCCCGCTTTTGACAGCGGCTCTTTTTCTGTTGCCCATAGACGTGGCGAACCGTCGCCTTTCGCTCTGGCGCACCCGCGAAACCGCGCAAGCCGCCGTGGAGCAGGTCCAGCAGACTATCGTGCAGAAGCGAGTCGAGCATCAGCAAGCAATCCGTGTCGCCGAGGAAAAAGCGTTCACCCAATCCCAGACCCGGATTCAAGAGCGGAAAGCCCGCTTCAAGGCGATGGAAGGGGATGATGAGTAGGATATGCCTCGCTTGCCCGGTTTTCGGGCGAAAAAAAGCCACACAATGTCCCGGAAAATACGGGGAAGAGTGAGCGTTTTTTTACCGACAATGTAGCAGGTAGCGCCCCCTATCCGTTCGGACCGTTCCCATCTTTTGCGAAAAGAGTATCTCACAAATTATGTTGCATCGCGGCAGTTCTCGTATATCCTCTCTTCTTCGACCGAAAGCGCGAATGGAAACAGAAAAAATCGCGTCCCTTGTGGAACCCATCCCGAAGGACGACGTTCCGTCTCGTGCCGGACGGGGATCGCTTCTAAACGCCGTGTACCGGAGCGCTCCTGGTAACAATATTCTCGTAGCTCAATCAGGAGAACCGGACCGTGCCGTCACGGGGGCGCAGAATAATGAGCTGATCCTAGACTCTTTCAACGACGATCTACTGAAACTGGTGAATCTTACCCAGAGTACGCTGACCCGAGCGATGCGCCCCCAATCGGGAGGTATGACCGAGGGAGTTCTGGGACCCCTGCAAAAAGGCATCGAGATCGCCGGGCGCATCGAACAGCGCGGGCGAAGCCTTCTTCTCGAAACGTCTCTGACAAAGGAGCAACGCCCGCGCGTGCTCTGCGCGACTCAGAATGCTCAGGATCAATCCGTCGCGCTCCGATCCGCCCGCTATGCATGGCAGACTTGCGCCATCCTGACGTCGATTCCTGGCGGCAATGGTACGTTCGCGCGGGTGAAACGGCTTGTCGCGGCGGTGACCGAACTGAACGGCAAAGTCTCCGGGGTGCTCGAAACCGGGCAGGGGACTGAAAAAGCGGCGGCGGCGGAGGTCGCGGTACAGTACCGCGCCGTCTTAACAGAGCAGTCCGAGATATTGACCATCCTGCGGCACGACATCTCTGCCCCGCCCCTCGTGCGCCGCCTTGGACGGGCGGCGGTAATGAGCCTAGTCATCGCGGGGGAAAGCATGGCGCGTCTCGCGGCGCGTCTCGCCTACCCGGAATCGGCGACGACACGACCGACGGGATCCCAACCCGCCGGTCTGAACGACGGCATTCTACGACCCCTCTCACCTCGTTAGATTAAATCCCTATCAAATTCATCGGAAAAATCAACAATACTATGTTGACAAAACCGACCGAATAAGGGGATAATAGTGACACATGAAAAATGTCGCTTGCCTATCCCTCGCCCGCCGCCGATTTCTCTGCGGTCTGGTCGCCACCCTCTCGGTCGCTGCTCCGCTCCTTGCCGGGTGTGAGAGTGGGCAGAAGACGGCCACCACATCGAACGCACCGTCCTCGGAACCGGTCATGGTTCGTCTGGCATTTTTCCCAAACCTCACCCATGCCGCCGCGCTATATGGGACCGGCACGGGGAGTTTTCAAAAGGCGTTCGGCGAATCCGCGAAGATCGAGGAGCGCGTGTTTACGGCGGGACCGGCGGAGATCGAAGCCCTGTTCGCGGGCGAGGTAGACCTCGGCTATATCGGACCGGGACCGGCGATCAACGGCTATCTCAAGTCGAACGGCGATTCGCTGAAGATCATCTCCGGGGCGGCGTCCGGCGGAGCGGCTCTCGTCGCACGGGCGGATGCGCCCATCAAATCAGTCGCCGATCTGGCGGGCAAATCCGTCTCCGTGCCGCAGAAGGGTGGGACGCAGGACCTTTCCCTGCACCACGCGATCAGAACGGCGGGACTGGCCCCGAAAGACAAAGGCGGCAACGTCACGATCCTGGACTTCGCGCCCGCCGACACCCTGAGTCAGTTTCAACAAAAACGGATCGACGCCGCTTGGGTCCCCGAACCGTGGGTGACGCGCCTCGAAAAAGAAACCGGCGCGAAAGTCGTCACCGACGAACGCACGCTCTGGAAAGACGGCAAATTTTCTACCGCCGTTGTCGTGGTCCGCTCCGCGTTTTTGAAGGAGCATCCCGCACTGGTGGCAAAATTTCTCGCCGCGCACGAAGCCGCTATCGCCGAGATCAACGAGAACCCGGACGTCGCCCGGAAAGTCATCGGCTCCCGGATCAAGGACCTCAACAGCGGCAAAGGAATACCGGACGACGTGTTGAAAACCGCCTTTTCTCGAATGGAGATCACGGCGGACCCGCTCAAAGATTCCGTTTTGACGTTCGCCGATTGGAGCAAAGAGGCGGGGTATCTTCGCCAGGATCGCTCCGCGCTAACCGGGCTATTTGCCGATATTCCGAAGGTCGCGCAAACTGCCTCCTTGAACAGCGTTGGGAAGGGCAAGTAGCCACATGACAAAAAATACATGCGACTTGTGTCCGCGCGGTTCCCGATAGCCGGGTGGCATCGAGAGCCGTAATCCAATCGCCCTTTACTGTTTTTTACAGCCACGCGCTGTCCCGACACATCCATTACAAGAAAGTTCAACAACATGACCCGACGCGCCTTTACATTAATCGAGCTACTCGTCGTTATCGCCATTATCGCCATCCTCGCTGCGATACTTTTTCCCGTGTTTGCCCAGGCGCGTGCCAAAGCCCGTCAGGCGACAGGATCGTCTAACCTGAAGCAGATCTCGCTCGGAGTTCTGCAATATCTGCAAGACTATGACGAAACGTTCTTCCCAACCGCGACCGAACGGCAGGCACCCGCGCCGCCCGCGGGTGTCACGACACCGGATCAGTTGCGCGCCTACTACTCCCTGTTCAGCTACCGCAAGCGGATCGATCCGTATGTCAAAACCGACGCCGTTTACAAAGACCCGTCCGCACCGGACTGGGGGGAGAAGGGGGTCGACTGGGACAAAACCGGAAACTGGTTCCCGAACGACTACGGCTTTCACCTGAGTGACGCCAAGTTCTTCCCCGCCGCGAACAACCAGGCCGCGAACTATTCGGGCACCGGCACCATCAATCTGACCGATTTCGGCGTGAATGAGGACACGCCACTCGCAACTATCTCCCGCCCCGCGAACTTCATTCTGATCGGGGACGCCAACCGGTACGACCTCGCCCCAAAAACCTACAACCCGTCGCGCGGCGGCATGTACCCGCAACCCTATGCGTTCAGCGTCGATGCCCAGGCACGACCGGCGATCCGCCATTCGCAAGGCACCAACTTCGCCTACGCAGATGGTCATGTCAAGTGGGTGAAGACCACGCCAAGGCAGGGAGCCGCCGACGTCAGCGGAATCTCGGTCCCTGCCACGAACGGCGACGCGACCTGGCGTTCGTACAACGACAACGATTGGCGGCGCAACCCGACCGCCCCCTAGCGGGTCGAATAGCCGAACATTGTTTACCTTCTATCGGGCGGCAACTTTTCGGAGTTGCCGCCCGCTTTTTGTCACACGTCGAACACCATGAGGTCGCGGGCTACCACGATGGGGCCGGGGTAGATTGCGTCCATACCCTCCACGAACGCCCCCTCCGATTCGGCGTCCGGGGCAGGCGGCGGGATCAGGTGTGTCAGGACTAATTTTTTCACGTCCGCGTCACGGGCAATTCGCGCCGCTTCCAACGTCGTCGTGTGATACTTCTGCGGGTTGCGAACCTGTATCGCTTCGTCTGGATTCGCCTCGGCGATGGCGTCCAGCCAATCTTTCTGGAGCGCGTCGTGAATCAGAAGGTCGGCGTTCCGGGCATGCTCGACCATCGCCGGTACCGGCCGCGTGTCGCCGGAAAGCACCACTTTTTTTCCGTTGTACTCGAACACGTATCCGAGTGCGGGTTGGACTGGGCGGTGATCGACCTCGAACACAGTCACCTTAACTCCGTTCTTGTCGTAAATGACGCCGCTATTCTGTTCGGTGTAAACGATCTCCGCCGCCGCCGCGTCCGATTTGTTGTAGCCGATTCGGAGCGACACGTCATACTCGAATCCTTCGCGCATCTTGCCGATGACCGCCCGCGTGCTTGTCGGGCCGTATACCCGGAGCGGCACACTACGCCCCCGGACGATGCCGACGTGCGAACGCCAACTGCTGATAAAGAAGTCGAAAAAGCCGGAATTATGATCGCTATGATGGTGCGTAAAAAACACGTCGTTGATGCGATGCGGGTACATGCCCGCCCGGAGCAACTGATCGACGACCGCGCCGCCGCAGTCGAGCAGAAAGGCGTCGTGCCCGGCGAGTATCAGTGCCGCGGCTTTCGACCGGTTCAGATACGCCCGGGGCGAGCCGGTTCCGAGGAGTACGACGCGCAGGTTCTCGTGAAAATCGGGGATCGGGGACTCGATCTCGTGTAATCGATACGGCACAGTAAATTCCATCCTTATAATGTTGACAAATCTTATCAAGTATGTGAGAATAAATCTTACACAAAACAAAGGATTGTCAATCGAATATGCATAGTATACGTCGCCCCCACGGCTTTACGCTTGCGAAACGCGCCCGAGGCGCATTTACGCTGATCGAACTACTCGTCGTCATCGCGATAATCGCGATCCTCGCCGCGATACTTTTTCCCGTCTTCGCACAGGCGCGAGAGAAAGCCCGTCAATCCTCCTGCCTGTCGAACGTCCGACAGATCGGACTCGGCGTCATGCAGTATGTCCAAGACTATGACGAACTGTATTTTCCGAGCGTCACGGAGCGAACCGCACCGGGCACCGTGGCGAACACTCCGGATGCGCGCTTTATCTGGAGCATTCGTGGCAAGACGGACCCGTATATCAAAAGCCAGAACATTTTTCGTTGCCCCTCGAATCCCGATGACTGGCCGACCCCGGTTGCGAACAACTGGTGGTTCTCCGACTACGGCTTCAACCATAACGAGGCATTCCTTGTCGCGCCCCCGGCAAACCAGGCGTGGGTAGATTTCTATGCCGACGCCAACACGACCGATGGGGGCACGGACTTCGGTGTTTCCGACCAGTACGGCTTGTCGGACATTGACAGCCCCGCTAACTTCCTGCTCCTCGCCGACTCCGAACGGGCGAACGGCGGCGCGTCTCGCGGCGGCGTGTACCCGCAAAAGTACATGGCGGTAGTCCGCCCCACCCTGGTGCCCCCCGCCGATGTGAACCTGCAACAAGCCCGGATCGCAGCACGCCATATCAAAAA
>JACMMA010000688.1 GCA_014379275.1 Armatimonadota bacterium
AGATCGAATGGCTCCGGCGCGGGGCGAAGGCGCGTACCACCAAAGCGAAGGGGCGGATCGAGGACGCGCACGAAAAGATAGCCGAACTTGCCGAAGTCAAGGGGCGTGAGAAGGCGGGCGATTTCGTCGCCGGCGTTTCTTTCACGGCGTCGGGTCGGCAGACGAAAGAGTTACTCGCGGCGAAAGGGGTGAGTAAATCACTCGGCGGCAAAACGCTGTTTCAGGACCTGGACGTGATGCTGACGCCGAAATCGCGGCTCGGCTTGCTCGGCGCGAACGGTTCGGGAAAAACGACGTTGCTTCGTGTGCTTACGGGTCAGATAGAAGCGGACGCTGGGACCGTGAAGTCGGCGGGTGACCTCAAAGTAGTCTGGTTCGATCAAAGTCGCGACGCCCTCGATCTGGATCAAACGCTGAAGGACGCGTTCTCGCCCAACAGCGACATTATTCTGTATCGCGGCGAATCAATCCACGTCAACGGCTGGGCGAAGCGGTTCGGGTTTTCTGTGGACATGATGAACACGCCGCTACGGTTTCTGTCGGGCGGCGAGCAGTCGCGGGTGTTGATCGCGCGACTGATGTTGCAACCCGCCGATGTTTTGATTCTCGATGAGCCGACGAACGATTTGGATATTCCGACGCTCGAAGTGCTGGAAGAAACCCTGATGTCGTTCCCCGGCGTTCTGGTGCTGGTGACTCACGACCGCTTCCTGCTTGACTCCGTTTCCACACAGATTCTCGCACTGAACGGCAGCGGCGGTGCCCAGTTCTTTTCCGGCGTCGCGCAGTGGGAGACCTGGACCCGCGAGCGCAACAAAGCGAACAAAAATCAACCGGCGGTGGTAGCAGGCAAAGACCCGAAGCCTACCGCGTCGGCATCGCCGACCAGCCAGTACGCCGCCCCGAACACGTCGTTCCGCAACCTGTCACAGGCGGAGCGGCGCGAACTGGAGCGTATCGAAGGAAAGATCGAGCAAGCCGACGCGAAAGCGGCGGAATTAGAAACATTGCTGGCAACGCCTGCCGTCACCGCCGACGCCGCGAAAATGAGCGAGTTGTGGGACGCCTTGGAAATAGCCAAAGAAGAGATCACCCAGCTATATACGCGCTGGGAAGAGTTGGAAACGAAGCGCGGCTAAGCGGGGGAATGCATTCCCCCGAGCGCGTTCCACAGAGCGATTTTCGGCACCCGCGACAAGCCGGAAAACTGCGCGTCGCCCGTCTCGATCACGCGCCACGTGCCGTCTATGAGTTGCCCGATATCCACGGCAGTGTAGTGCGTTCCGACGCGGTCCGCGGCTTCGACGGCGAGCGTATGGATTGAGCGCACCTCGCCCGGAGTCAATTTGTCTAATCCGTCGCTCGCCGTCTCCCAGTAATAGCCCGTTCCGACGACCACGCCGTCATAAACGAAGACGCGAAACTCCCGCCCCATCGGAAACCCGTTCGGCGCGTGTCCGGCGATGCGGAGCGGAAGCAGTTCGCGCACGATGACACGACCACGGGAGCGGTTGGAAAGGTCGAGAAGCGCGACAACCAGCGCGGCAAGATCGTCCGGGGATTCGGCGACACATGCCTTCCAGCCTTTCGACTTGCGCGACTGAACCGCGCCCTTGACGAACACGGGGAATCCGCCGACTGACTTCACCCCCGCCGCGAGGATTGCCATATCCGCCGAGGAAACCATCACGCTACGCGCCGTCAGGTCTGCCAGTTTCGGATACGCGCGGTCAAATTCTTGAGCGTTCAGATGTTGGTCCGGCGTGTTGGCGAGGACGATATTTTTCGCGCGGGCGGCGGCGTAAATCGCTTCATACCGCTCCGGATCAGGGATGTAGCCGATCCAGAATGCCGGCGTCGGTTCGCCCTGTTTGGGCACGTGATGAAGCGCGTTCTCTGCTGTGTCACAATCCGCGAAGTCGGCGGGCATCGTGTATACGGTCGCCCCGGCGAGCCGCGCGGCTTCGGTCGAGGCGGCAATGTCTCGCGCACTCGCAGACGGTGCCAAACGCTCCACCTCCTCGGCAAGAACGATCATCAGTCTCCTGTCAGCTCGTTCTGCATCTCGATCTCACGCGCCTCTTTGCGGGTCAGGGTTGCCATCGCGGCGTAGCGTAAAGCCAGAATTACCACAACGGGACCGTCTGGTCCGTTTTCAGTGACTGTGTAAAGCAGACGGAACGGCAAGGAACTCGTAGTCGGACGATGTACAAACTGTCGCACCTCTCTCGTAAACATCCGACTCTCGTTGGCTCGCACGTACCGTTGCGGATTGAGTGACAACGAGGCGACAACCTCCATCACCCCATCCTGCCACACTTTCGCTTTTTCCTTGCCGAGTGCCGTTATGGTTTCGGCAGTCGCCTGCGAAATATCGCGCTCGGCTCGGGCACCGATTCGAATCGCGTAAACCACTGGTTGCTCGTCTGTGGTCTCAGGGGACATTACAAACCCTGCTCGCGCCAGAACGCTTGTTGATCACGGGCGAAGTCAGCGAACGGGCGCGTTTTACCCGCATCCACTTCCGCGAACGCTTCGTTGAGCACCGACACCGTTTCTTCGTACTCAGCAAACTCTTCCGGGGGAACCAGAGTCATACCACGCTCTAGTGACAGAGCGATGTACTGGTTGCGCCCATTCTCTGGCAGAACCGACAGTTTCTGGTACACCGTCTCCGGTACCTCAATGGTCATCGTCATATCTGTACCTCCGCTTTCATTATACGCCTTGGGGAATCGCCTCCGTAGCCGCTACTGGTTGAAACGGCGACGGTCCATTCGCATGGATTACCGCGCCGGATGTCGGCGGCGGCGTTTCCGCGTCGCCTCCGGTGAACCGCCCGAGGGCGCGGTATTTGGCGAAGCGCATGGCGAGCAACTCCTCGGTCGAGCGTCCCGACAACTCCGCCAGATGACGTGTCACCGCTTCCTTGATTGCCGCGCCCGCGATGTCCGGCGCACGGTGCGCCCCGCCGAGCGGTTCGGCAATCACTTCGTCCACCAAACCCAGCGATAGCGCGTCCTTCGCGGTGACACGCATCGCCTTCGCCGCGTCCGCGCCGCGGGTCGGGTCGCGCCAGATGATCGCCGCGCAACCTTCCGGCGCGATCACGGAATAGATCGAATGCTCCAGCATCAGGACCCGGTCCGCGACGGCGATTCCGAGTGCCCCGCCTGAGCCGCCCTCGCCGATGATCACGGCAACGGTCGGCGTCGGCAAGACCATCATTTCGCGCAGGTTGCGCGCAATCGCTTCCGAGATACCGCGCTCCTCCGACGGCACATTCGAGTCCGCACCGGGGGTGTCCACGAGAGTCACGACCGGGCGACCGAAACGCCCCGCCATTTGCATCAAACGCAGCGCCTTGCGGTATCCTTCGGGCCGCGGGTAGCCGAAGTTGCGCTTCTG
>JACMMA010000689.1 GCA_014379275.1 Armatimonadota bacterium
AAGCCGTGGGACCCGCCCGAGGAGCGTTTGTATCCGGTACTGGACGACTTGCTCGCCGACTGGTCCGCGTCGTTCCGCCCCCCGTGGGAAGGGATCCGCGTGCTGGGTAACCGCTGGTCGCCGCCGTCGCACGCAGTCAAGGATTTTCTGGCGCGCAACCAGGTCCCGTATCAGTGGCTCGACATCGAGGCGAAAACCACCGACGTCGAAGTGCGTCGTCTGGTCGGTACCCTCGGTGATGCCGCGGACCACCTGCCGGTAGTTCTGTTCCCCGACGGCACCAACTTGACGGAGCCGACCAACGCGCAGATCGCGGAAAAGGTCGGCTTGACCACACAGGCGAAACTGCCGTTCTACGACCTTGTTGTCGTCGGGGCCGGCCCGGCGGGCCTCGCGGCGGCAGTTTATAGCGCGTCGGAAGGGCTGTCCACGGTGATGATCGAGCGCGAGGCGCCCGGCGGTCAGGCGGGCACCTCCAGCCGGATCGAAAATTACCTCGGCTTTCCGTCCGGTCTGTCCGGGAGTGACCTGGCGCGACGTGCCGTGGATCAGGCGAAGCGGTTCGGCGTGGAGATTCTCGCGCCGCAGGAAGTGGTGAAGGTGCGCGTCGAGAACCCGTACCGCATTCTGACGCTCGCCAGCGGCGGCGAGGTTTCCTGCCACGCCCTTTTGATCGCGACCGGCGTCTCCTGGCGTCGTTTGGACATCCCCGGGCTTGACCATTTGACCGGGGCGGGGGTGTACTACGGCGCGGCGGTCACCGAGGCGTTATCGTGCCGCGACGAGGACGTGTACGTGGTCGGCGGGGCGAACTCGGCGGGGCAGGCGGCAATGTACCTGTCGCGCTTCGCGGGCAAAGTGACGATGTTGGTACGCGGCGATTCGCTCCGCAAAAGCATGAGCGATTATCTGGTGGACCAGATCGAGCGGACGGAAAATATCGAGGTTCGCCTGAGCACCACGGTGGCTGCGGCGCAGGGCGAAACCCGGCTCGAATGTATCGTGCTGGAAAACAGCGAGTCCGCTGCGCGGGAAACCGTCCCGGCGTCGTCCCTGTTCATTCTGATCGGGGCGACGCCGCACACCGACTGGCTGGAAGGCGTGATCGCCCGCGACGAGCTCGGCTTTCTGTTGTCCGGGGCGGAACTGCCCCACGACGAAAAAACCGGACGTGTCCGAGACTGGCCCTTGGAGCGCGACCCGTACCTTCTGGAATCGAGCGTGCCGGGCATCTTCGTCGCGGGTGACGTACGGCGCGGGTCGGTCAAGCGGATCGCGTCCGGCGTCGGCGAAGGGGGCGTCGCAGTGTCCGCGATCCACCAGTATTTAAGCAAGGTTTGAACCGGACGCTGAAGCGTCTACAGCCGGAGGCTTCGGGTGCCCTCTGGCGGAAACGCTTCAGCGTCCGCAAAGGACAAAAATGGAAAAAACACCGCTAGTTGAAGCCCTGCGCACCGTTCCCCTGTTCGCGGATCTACCGGACGCCGAACGGGAGTGGCTTGCCGCGCAGGGGCAGGAGAAGTGGATGGATGTCGGGGAGTACATATCCCATCGGGGCGACCCGCCGTCCAAATTCGGCATCCAGTTTTCCGGGCGGAGCGATTGGACGACCACGATCGGTGCGGAGGAGGTGTACGTACTGAGTCACGAAGCGAACACCTTCTGGGGGCACGAACTATTGCTTCTCGATAAACCGTGTCCGGTCACGGGGCGCGTCACCGAACCGATCCATCTACTCGAACTGGACCCCGACGCATTCTGGCGGACGTTGGCGCGGTTCCCGATGATACTGCGCGGGCTGGTGACGACGCTCGCGGACCGCTTCGGCAACCTTTCCGACGCGAACCAGCAACACGCGAAACTGATGTCGCTCGG
>JACMMA010000690.1 GCA_014379275.1 Armatimonadota bacterium
CTTGCGCGGCGGCGGGAATAGCGGCTCCGAGGACGGAGAGGGCGAGGGCGGCGAGAATACATATTCTACCTGTAGAAATGCGTTGTGTTTTCATAGTTTTTCCATCGGGTCGGAGAAGGCGTTGCGGTCTCCGACAACAGTAACGCCCGCTTCTTGCGTGCTGTGACTACTTGCTGAAGCGATTACGACCTATTATACGCCGGGCACTCAAAAAAGAAACCTCCGGCAAGTATGCCGGAGGCTTCACGTGTCACCCACGTAAAAGTTAAGAAATCACTGCACAATATTCTACATGATCAGGGAGATTGCCTTCTTATCGTATATATTTCTCGAGATTGATTGGAACCGCTGTTTTTGTCGAAGGGTCCGACGTCTGCGTCCGGTGTGCTACGGTGTCAAGATAGGGGCGGGTTCCACGTGTACGAACCGTGCCGTTACGGTGACTGTCACACTTTGACGTCCGCCGCGTAAGGGGGAAGAGGACGCGTTATTTGCGATACGATTTAATTCACCAGCACCCATATCCTCTTCCGCGCTGGGTTCTTCTCCTATCCGCAAATGCAACAGGCGAATCGAATTGACCCCCGCGGTTTTCGCGGCGATTTTCGCCTTTCGGGTAGCATCCAGGATGGCTTTGGCGAGAGCGTCGTCCTGTGCCTTTTGTGAATCAGCAATCCCAAAGGTTACGCTGTTTACTGTGTTCGCCCCTGCCTTCAACGCGAGATCCAGAACTTTCCCGGCTGTTGCCGTTGTACGTACCTTGATTTGCACGGTGTTGCTGACAAGATAACCTGTAAAGACTTGCTTATCCTTTGTGTAATCGTAGGTCGGATTCAATCGGTATTCTTCCGTGCGAATATCCGCATCCGGGATGCCGCCTGCTTTAATCGCCTTGATGACCGCATCCGTCTTGGTGGCATTCTGCTGCCCGACGACTGCCGCCTCTTTTCCCTGTGTCGTGACGCCGAGAGATATATAGACGGTATCGGGTTTTACCATGACCTGGCCTGTTCCCGTGACCACAATCTCATGCGAAGGAGAATCGCTCGTTCCGTTCTGTATCGCGGCGAAAGACGGGGCTACTCCGAGCAGAATGCCGGTAAGTGCTGCACAGATGATGGGGATGATTGGTCGCATGGTTTCCTTCACAAAAAATGGGGAGGCAGACGGTATCGGACTGCCTCCGGGATTCGTTTTTCCCGCCTTCGATCAGGCGGCTAACCTGGTCAGGGAGTCGAACTCTTCTTCCGTCAACTCGATCTCCGACGCGCGGGTGTTTTCTTCGAGGTGCGCAACCGACGAGGTGCCGGGGATCGGGAGCATCACCGGGGAGCGTTTCAGAAGCCACGCCAGGGCGAGTTGCGCCACGGACGCGTTGTTGTGATGTTTCGACGCTTCGTCTAAAGGACCGCCGGGGCGGGCGAGCTTACCGGCGTCTACGGGGAACCAGGGGATGAATCCGATGCCGTTCTGTTCGCAGTAATCAAGCACGTCCTCGGCTTTGCGGTTGGCGAGGTTGTACAGGTTCTGCACCGACACTACCGGGAGGATCGCGCTCGCCTTTTTGATCTCGTCGACCGACACTTCCGACAGCCCGAAGTGCCGGATCTTGCCCTCGGTCTGCATGTCTTTCAGCGCGCCCAACTGCTCTTCCAGCGCGACCTTGGCGTCGATGCGGTGGAGTTGATACAGGTCGATGCGCTCGACGCGTAGCCGCCGCAGACTCATCTCGACGCACTGGCGCAGATATTCGGGCCGCCCGACGGGAAGCCACTGGTCCGGTCCTTGCCGCGTCAAGCCGCCCTTGGTCGCGATTACGACGCCGGACTCATACGGCGTCAGCGTTTCGCCGATCAGTCGCTCGGAAACTTCGGGGCCGTACGAGTCTGCGGTGTCGATGAAGTTGACGCCCATCTCGACGGCGCGACGCAGGACCCGCCCGGCTTCCTCCGGGTTTGTCGGCTCGCCCCAGATGCCCTTGCCGGTGATGCGCATCGCGCCGAACCCCATCCGCCGGACGGTCATGTCGCCGCCGATGGTAAATGTCCCGGATGCCGCCGCGACGTTTTGTTGTGTTGTATCGCTCATGTTGAAAAAACCTTCCGGCACACTATACCCACATGGCTACTGATTTTTTTTGTCGGGTACCCCCCGGGTGGTACCCGACAAAAAAAGAATCAGTAGCCGGATATCCGCTCACCGTCGCGCTTCATAGGATCCTCAATACGCATGTGGATTCGCGGGATGCCCGTCGTGAGCGGTTTGACCTGCAACGTATGCAGCCCCGCGTCGGACGGAATGAACGAAAATGTCTCCCCATACCAGTTCGCCCGCTCGCCCCGCGACGCTTCTCGCACGGCGAACCGCTCGGTCCGGGCGGGGAGGATTGCTTTCCCGCTCGGACCGTGTAGCGAGAACGATATGTCCACGTCGGACTCGGGTGTCTGGAACACGTCGGAGATCGGATCAAGCGACAACTCGTGCCGCACACCGGGATGCTCCACCGTGAACGTGATTGTCCGTTCCGGCGCGGGCGAACCGGCGGCGGCTCCCACAGTTCCCGCGAGCATCGCCTCATGTAATGTGGTGACGCGCAACCCGTTGTCGAGGTAGAAGGCGAAGTAGCCGAACGCGCCGCCGAACACCAGAAGAAATAAGGCAGCCCGCCGCGTCCGGCGACGCATCGATGGGTTATTGCGGACGTCGGGGTGTTTATTACTGACCACCCACGCCACGAGCGCAAATAGTGCGGAAGCACCGAACGTGACCAAACCGATCAGGTGGCTGTTTGTCATGATATTTCCGGACGAAACCGTCTTCAGGCACTGCAGGACTACTGGAACAGGGCGTTTTTGAACTTCTCCTGCATGCGTTCGAAACTTTCGCGCTGTTCTTTCATGGTCGCGGCGTGGGTTTTGAGGTTCTCTTTCAACACCTCATCGATCATCGCGCTCTCGCTTCCCGCTTTCGGCTTGCTTCCGTTCGGACGCCATGAGTTCCACATCGCCATCATCACCGGTAGATCCGTCACGAATCGCTCCGACGGCGCGGTGACATACGACGAATACAGGTCCCAGTTCGACGATGAGTCATAATAGGCGATCGTCGTGAA
>JACMMA010000691.1 GCA_014379275.1 Armatimonadota bacterium
GGGATGATTTCCAGGTTGTTCGCCATCGCCAGGTTGGCGTTCGCCAGCGTCTGCGCCTCGACACCCTGCGCCGCATCCACAACGAGCAATGCCCCCTCGCAAGCGTTCAACGAACGGGAAACTTCGTAGGTAAAGTCGACGTGACCGGGGGTATCGATCAGGTTAAATTCGTATTCGAGGCCGTCACTCGCGATGTAAGGCATGCGCACCGCCGCCATCTTGATCGTGATCCCGCGCTCCCGCTCGATGTCCAACTGGTCGAGTAGCTGGTGTTGCATGTCACGTTGCGCCACGGTGTGCGTGGTTTCGAGCAAACGGTCGGCGAGGGTAGATTTGCCGTGGTCGACGTGGGCGATGATACAAAAATTACGGATTCGGTCTTGTGGTACGGGCATAAATAATGGCTTCTAACGGAGATTTCCGACCGGTATTGTATCATGAGGGAGTCCACTTTCACGGTAAAATAGGATCATGAGCAAGCCGTTCGACGCGACGACGAAATACCTCATCGACCTGTCGCCTATCGATTGGCTTACGCTCGCGGGCGTGACCCTCGAACCCGGCGCGGTCGTGGAAACGTTCGACGGCGATCTGTCCACCATCAGCGCGGACGCCGACCGACTGATCCGCGTTTCGAATGTTGCCAAGCCATGTTTGTATCACATCGAGTTGCAAGCCTCGTATGACGCCCGGTTCGACGAACGCGTTTACTGGTACAACGCGCTGGCGCGATACGAATATCGGTTGCCGGTAAGAAGTGTGGCATTTCTTCTGCGCAAGGCGGCGGACGGCTCAAGCCTCAAAGGTACGATCGTGGATAACGACGGTGTTCACCGGTTGCATTTCGGGTACGGCGTTGTGCGGTTGTGGCAGTGCGATGCGAAATCCCTCCTTCGTGGCGGTTTGGCGACGCTCCCACTCGCCCCGCTCGCCACGACAACGCCGGATGAAACCACAACGGTCGTACGAGATTTACACGCCCGGCTAGATAAAGAGCCGGATTCCCAGAACGCGCGGGAGCTGTCCACCGCGACGTTTATCCTGCTCGGATTGAACTACGAAGAGGCGTTCATACGAACACTAACGCAAGGAGTACAAAAAATGAAAGAATCTTCCACTTACCAGATGATTGTCCGCGAGGGAATGCAGGAGGGAATCCGCGAAGGAATGCGCGAAGGGATGAGAGAGGGTATTCGCGAGGGAAAGGCTGTCGGTTTTCTCGACGGCGAAAAGCGAAGTCTCATTTTGCAGGGAACGAGGCGTTTCGGTGAGCCGACTGATGCGCAACGGACGCGAATCGAGTCGGAAAGCACGCGGGAACAACTGGAAGTTTGGATTCTGGCACTTCTGGACGCGAAAGATTGGGACACCCTCTTCGAGCAGAAGATCGCGTCTGCCGATATTGACCCCACGCTCTAAGACTGCCGCGGTGATCGTACCCGACGGGATCAGTCATTGGATCCCTCCTTTTTCTATGCCGTGACTCTACCTGGAGATATGTCGCTAACGAACGGAGATGGCGACCACAATTCACTGTCCCTCTAGTGGCGACGTGGCGACAGTCGCGCCCCCCTTGGCATGCGCTGTGCCACGGTATGTGTGGTTTCCAGCAGACGGTCGGCGAGGGTAGATTTGCCGTGATCGACGTGGGCGATGATACAAAAATTACGGATTCGGTCTTGTGGTACGGGCATAAATAATGGCTTCTAGCGGAGATTTCCGAGCAGTTGTTAAAAAATTAGGCACGGTGGGTTAATCCTTTTCGCCGTTTCGCCGCGCCTTTATATCCGATGCTGTCCGAACTCGAACCTAAACACCTCACCGACGCCGAACTTATCCGCCGTACTTTACGCGGCGACCGACTCGCGGCGGAGCAACTGACCGAACGCTATCGACGCACGGTCTATGCCATCGCCCACCGCGCTCTCGGCAACGCGGACGATGCGCAGGACGTTGCCCAGGAGGCACTGGTTTACATTTATCAGCGTGTCGCAACCGTCCGGAATACAGAACAATTCGCCGGATGGCTTCGGAATGTGACACTTTCCCTATGCGCCGACTACCGCCGTCGCCGGGGGACGCGCCGTCTGGGCGGATCGCTCCCTGTTCTGAACGAGGCGGGCGAAGAAGCCGATTATGCGCAACGTCTCGCCGTCCGTCAGGCGATATCGGATCTTTCCGACGATCAGCGCGCTACCGTTCTCCTCCACTACTTAGGCGGCTGGTCGCAACAGGAGGTCGCCGCGATGATGACAACGTCCATCAATACCGTGCGCAGTCGTTTGATGGCTGCCAAACGCCGCTTGCGCGTCGATCTGAAAGACACTCTCTTCCCGAGTGCTGTTTTTACCGCAAGAAACGAAGGAATAACCATGTCTGTTGAAACGTCCGCACTTTCTGAAATTCATCTATCCTTGATCGAGACAACATTTCCAGGGGCGCGTATCCTTTCCGTCCAACACGAACCCGAGCCGTGGATGCCGTTTTCGCCGCGCGTCCGGATGGCACTCCGCGACGGCGGCGAGAAAACGGTGGATTTTCGTGGCGGGATCGATCCGCAACGCGCCGCACTACTTACCGTACTGGAGCGGCTCAATATACCGGGACCGCGCCTCCTGCGAGAACCCGTCGCCACGGCGCGGGGCTGGCTGACGCTTTGCGAAACGCCGCGCGGCGAGAACATCACCCTCTGGGCACTCGGCGGCACCCCACACCGCATTCGGCTGGCAACCGAGCGAGCAATAGAGGGGATTGACCGCCTCCACGGAACAACCGATTCGCTACTCGCAGACCCCATCGGCGCAAAATTGCCGCACCGAACGCTTTCCGACGAAGTCGCAATCCTGACGACCGACATACTTTGGAACGCCGACCCGTGGCTGGCGGAAGCAGGCAATGCGCGGCACGAATGGCTACGTGATCCGTGGTTCGCCGCGGGACTCACGAAAGTCAGGGCCGCCGCCGGAGCGATTAATGATCCGCTCGTTTATACCGACTACACATTCTTCTTCCCCCAGGGATACCGGATACAGACGGGAGACGGGGGCACGGATGAGCCCGTCGGTTTTCCCGGCGACCCACAATTCCGCGAAAACCCCCTTGTCGAGTTCGTCTACTCGCATGGTCACTTCGGCGATCCGCTGCTCGGCCTGGCGATGGTCTGGGTGTATGATTGCTATCCATTCGTGCACACGGGATTCGTCGAGCAGTTCCTCTGGCGGCGCAATGTGACGCGCCGGGAGTTCGCGCCCCGGTTAGCGTTGAAAGCATTGCAGATGGTCGCACGTGATCTGCCAGTAGCGCGACCTACCGAGGGAGGAAGATACTGGGACGCGCTACGTAATTGGGTGGAGCAGGGGCTGAGTTGGATGTAGACGATCGCGAAGGGGGAACAGAGTGTCCGCGCCCGGCGGCGTCAGGATCGCCGCCGGGCACGAGGAGCCGTTTACTTCCTTCGGCGTCGCGCAATAATCGCCGCGATGGGTACGATTCCCACCAGGGCGAGTAGTCCGGCCCCGGGTTCCGGCACGGTGACGCTGGTCAGGCGGAGCACCTGCCCACCCCCCGGAGAAATCCCGAGGTTGGAAACATAGAGCGCGCCGTCGCCGCCGAACACCATTCCCGAGGAGAAGCGCAGACTGTCGGGAGGTCCCGGGATCGTGACATTAAGTAGTGTCTTAACGCCGGTTGTAGGATCTACCCGGATCAGCTGTCCTGGACCGGGATTCATGTTGCTTTCCGGTCCTAGGCCGTTCTGCGTCAATTGCAGGACATACAGGTTGCCATCAGGTCCGAATGCCA
>JACMMA010000103.1 GCA_014379275.1 Armatimonadota bacterium
ATCAGTGGTGCCGGTACACTCACTAAAATTGGTGCTGGAGCCGTGACCCTCTCAGGAACCAATACATTTACGGGTGCCACCACGATTACAAGCGGAGTTTTGACACTGGGCAACGCAAATGCACTACAAAATAGTACCGTTAATATAAATATCAATAATGGTCTGGATACAAACGGGCAGGCATCCGCTACTATTGGTAGTCTTGCCGGGACGGGCGGACTCAACCTGGGCACTACTTCCCTCGCTGCAGGGGGAAATAACGCATCAACAACCTATAGTGGTGTCCTCAGCGGTTCCACCTCTCTGACAAAAAGCGGCACTGGCAAACTTACTTTGACTGGTGCCAATACATATACCGGCAACACCACCGTGAGCACCGGGACTTTGCAGGTCGGCAGTAGCGGAACTGCGGGTAGCATCGTCGGGGATGTCTCGGTAGGCACTGGAGCGAACCTTACGTTTAACCGAAGCGACAATATCACATTCGGGAACGTTATCAGCGGTGCAGGCAGTGTAACTCATAATGGGGGCGGCATACTCACACTGACCGGTACAAACACGTACACCGGCGTAACAACCGTTAATTTGGGAACGTTACAAATTGAGGGAAGCCTTGCGAGCACTGGCAGTGTCAGTGTCAGCAGTGGTTCCACTATCGCGGGAAGCGGAACTGTAGGCAATCTGACGATGTCGTCAGGCGCGATACTGTCTCCTGGTTACAATGGGATCAATGCTTTCCACACAAACTCGGTGATGCTGAATTCGGGAGCCATCTGGAATATCGAATTGGGAATGAGCGGTACCAGTGATCAGGTGATTGCCGCCAACGCCTTTAGCTTTAGTGCTTCTGGTATTTATACCGTCAACTTTTTTGACGGAACGGTCGGTGACACGTTGCAATCTTCCCAGGTTGTTGGACAAACCTACCGAATCGCACGGTATGAGTCAGGCAACACCAACTACAACCCGTCGCAAAATCAACTACAGGCAAATCCAGGAAGTGATCTACTAGGTGTCAGTGGCACGTTTGGAACATCAAATAGTGATGGTTATAGCTATTTGACGTTCACTCCGACAACATTTCAACCAGTGCCCACCCTCCCCGCGTGGTTAGCGTTCCCGGTCGGTGCTGGGGTTATGGCCCTGATGTCACGTCGCAAGTCGCGTCGCAAACTTCTTGCTTGACTCACCTCATGCACTCCCTCTGAAAACTTGCCACCTATATGACAGTGATCTGAGGACCAATCAGAAGGCACCGCGTGCGGAACGGAAATACCAGATTCTTCTACCGAATTTGGTGATCAGTCCGGGACCAAACACGAGGTAAAAGCCCACTGGAATCCACGTACTGTATCCGGCTCATATCGATAATCAGATCGGTACAGTTGGGGTCATTCAGTTCCTCCGACAACGCTTTGCCGACCGGCTCGTAATAATGCACGTCCATTTCACCGCTCAGTGTCAGGAACAACGTCGGATTGCGAAAATGGCGGTTCGTGTGGCATCTCAGGTCGTCCTGGTTTTACACTAAATTGTCGAAAACAGAGTTCGTGGTTCATTACAGAAGTATAAAGGAGGATTTTCCCTATAGAGACGGTTGTTCCCTACTCAACGGGATAGAAAAAGGAAAGGTTGCCGACAATTGCCACCGTTGTGTCGCGTAAATAGCGAAATGATTATGCTTCTCCAGTTATCCAGGCGGGTTCCGGCTCAATGCGATTCTGCTCCAGAACTACGGTCGTTCCCAAAGGATTGGTCAGCAGCCAAATTCGGTCACAGCATTGAAGCATTAAAAAGAAACCGTGCCCTAATGTTCCCGCTCCGCTATGTCCCTTCATTAGCATCGCTCGCGGTGAATCGCCTAATAGGCGCATCGAAGAGCATTACACGGACACCGCTGGTTTCACCGATCATGTCTTTGCTTTGATGCACCTGCTGGGATTCCGCTTCGCCCCGCGCATTCGGGATCTGGCCGACAAGCGGCTGTTTGTCCCCGGTAAGGCGTCTGATTACCCCCAGTTAGCCGCCCTCACGGGCGGCAACCTAAATGTAAAAACTATCAGCAGCCACTGGGATGAAATCCTGCGACTGGCGGCCTCGATAAAACAGGCTACGGTCACGGCATCGCTCATGCTCCGCAAACTCAGCAGCAACGCGTTTCTGGACCAAGCCTTCAAACAAATCGCAACAAAGCATATTGAAAAATTGGTGATTGACCTTCGTGGTAACGAAGGAGGCCCCGACATTGGGAATGTTTTGCTGAGCAAATTCATCGCAAAGGACCTGCGACCAACCGATCCCTTTCAGCGGTGGGTGCGGTATCGAAAAGTTCCGGACGATTTGAAGCCCTACTTCGATACATGGGATTTTTCGTTTTTGGACTGGGGTGATTTTACCAGAGACTATTCGGATGGTTTCTATCGGATGACCAAATTCGATCAGCCGCGCACCCCTTCGTCGGGCATCTTTATGTTCTGGTCGATTCCTCCAATAGCTCGGCCACTTTTCAGTTTGCCAAGGTGATCAAGCAAAACAATTTGGGGACACTTGTCGGGCAACCGACCGGGGGGAATCAACGTGGCATCAATGGGGGGCATTTTTCTTCGTGTATTTGGGGCCGCCTCACGAAACGGGTTGTAGAGCACGTTAAGCTTTGGAAAAAGGTCTCAGTGGCCTGTACTTGCCCTTCTGATTCAGGAACCGAACACTTTCTTATTGTTGGAGCAAGGCGCCGCCGACCGAGATCATACGCGGCTTGGGTGAGCAGAAAATAGGTGTCCGGCGCGTGTCAACCGGGCGACCCATCAGATCGTCCACCCGGACACAATGCGTTGTGAAAAACGCGATGGCATGCCGGGCCTAACCTCCCAGGGTGAGTGCTTGCGCCTGGGGTGCCGCGGGGCTTACATAGACGGGAACCGCGTCCAGCTCGGCGCGGGCGGACGCGACCGAGACGGCTTCGGCGGCGACCGTGCGGACGTTCTCGGACAATGCCGCCAGTCCTGAAACATCGCCGTCGCCGGTGTAGAACGCGGTCAAACCGAGACGGAGGGATTCGATCTGCGCGGCGAGTTCGGCGTGCAAGGCTATAGTGCGCTTCCAGATCAAGGCGGATCGCTCGGCGGCTTGTGCGGAACGTTCTAGGGCGTCCGCCTGGCGCAGAAGTGAGGCTTGCGTCACGCTGTCGGGTTCCGCGTCGGCTCGACTACGAACGGTAGCGGCGTTCTCTCGCAATTCTACCGGGGAAGCGGTGTTGGTCGTCGAAAAGGGAAGTTGTTCCAGAGCATCCCCCAGGGAGCGCAGGGCGTCGCGCAACCCGGCTTCCGCTTCCGGCGAGATCTTTTCCTGCTTGCTTATCTCGCGGGCGAGACGCAGGAAATCCTGTCGCAGGGTGCTCCCTTGATTGGCGACGGTCAGGTTAGCAAGTTCGTCCTCGGTGAGTGGTGCGGACACGTGACGGCGGCCGTACGATAACGATAAGCCAGTGACCATCGCACTCATCCCTAGCCCCATTGCGGCAATCACGCCTACGCCCGCCATATTCCCTTGCGACGCGAACGCGAATATGGCGGGAAGAAAACCAACCGTTGGCGCGAGCGATCCTATCACCATGCCGGTACGCGTCATGGAGAGAGCCTCCGCCGCTTTGTTTTGTGCTTCTTCCGACAACCCGCTTCCACGCAGGATCAACCTATCTATCATCCCGAGGCGCGCCGGTTTGCCCACCGGGGCGCGTTGGACAAGCGCGGCACGGAGACGCCCGCCGCGTCGTCCGGCGTTCGCCGTTGCGACCCGCGCATGGATTACTTCCAAAGCGAGACCGCCGCCCAAATCCGCCGGTTGCAGTTCCATAGTCCGCGCTTTACCGCCGTTTCTGGGTCAGCACCATAACAATACCGGCGAGTCCCGCGATAATCCCACCCGCGAACGCGAGAGGACCGTATGCACTGGCGAACAGATAGATGAACAAAGCGGCGGACAACAGAATACCGATGAGAAGTGCCCCTCGCGCCGCGCCGGACGGGTCGCCACGCTGATTCATGGAGCGGAACAGGACGTAGGTAAGGTACGGCAAGAACAACAGGCTGACCAGAGTCCCGCCCGCGAAGATGCCCCACTTGATCGGCAGGTTTTCCACCGTGAACTGATGCGCCGCCTGTCCCTGTGCCGGGTACAGTACGTCACCGTCGGTGCTGGAAACGATAAAGGTCGCTTTGTATTCTCCCGGCTCGTTCATCTTCGCGTCCCACGTCACGTCCACGCCACTTGCCGTCTCGTTGCTGACATTTTTGCCGTTGATGACGGACTCGGCTCCGCTCGGCGTTTTCAGGCGCAACACAGAACTTTTGATGCGGTCACCGTCGGCATCCTTGAACACGAGCGTGAATGTCACCGGATCGTTCTGCTTCACCGTGGTCGGGAGCGGATCCGCTTCCTTGGTCGTCAAAGTCGGCTCCGCGGCGAACACCGCCCCGCAGGAAAGCCACGCGACAAGCGCGAAAAGAAAAAGGTTAAAAACTTTTGGTCGGATCATCGAAAATTAACCGGTACTCCTTGATCGCACCGGAGGCTTCCGGCACGGAAATGCGAACTTCATCCCCAAACGTGAGCGGCGACTCTTTTTCCAGCGGCGAACCGTTCAGCGACACCTTCGCCGCGGGCGCCCCGCCTTCCTGCGTTACGGGGGCTAAGTTGAATCGCCCGCCGCTCGCGCCCCGTAAAGTGGCCACCGGATTTGTGGTCCCCGGCAGGGCATAGGCATCGAACGCGTGGGTGTTTACGCCGCCGATGTTTACGGATTGCCCGGACGCTATTTCGAAATCCTTGGCGCCGCCCGGATTGCCCTTGATGCGAAGCGCTACCGGCTTCGAGCCGCGCAGAAACGCGACCAGTCCCGCGACAAGGGCGAGGCCGAGTAGTCCCCCGCCAATCAGCCACTCCAACGGCAATCCGCTCTTTTTTGTTGCGCCAACCGTCGCTACTGGTGTAGACGCTTGAGTGCCCCCGTCGGTTGCGGTAGTCGGTGTCGGTTCCGCCTGTGGTAACTGCTCTACCGGGCGACCACTTTTATCGATCTGGACGCCGATGCCGAATATCTGTACTTTCTGCGAATCGGTCATCAGACGCAGTAGCCGCTCGTAGTCGCGGTTTTCCGGCGTATTCGGGTGCTTTTGTAAGCCGGCACCCGGGACGTAGTATTGCAAATAAGTCGGGTATGCCGGATCGTCTTTTTTCGGCGAATCGTTGAACGAGTCGGTGAGCAGAATCACCGCGCCCGGATTGGGCAGATTCTTTTCCAGAACTTTAAGCCCGTCGTGGTGCGGCTTGCGAATGTTGGTGCCCGCGCCATCGCCAGGCTTTGTCGGCACCAGAGCGATCAGGTCGCGTTTTTGCGCCTCATTTTTCAGCGTCTGGTCGAAGACCTGTTCGTACCCCGCGCCGAACGTATACAAAATTACCCGATCCCCGGGCTGTGTGCCTTCGCGCAAAATAGTTATCGTCGCCTCGCGGGCGCGGCGGAGCAACTCGCCGCGCATCGAGCCAGAAACATCGAACACGAATATCAGTGTTTTCGGCGATACCGAGCGGAGGCTCTTCACCGCGGCCGCCGATTCGCCGAGTTGTGCGTCGGACGGCAGCGTCGCGTCCACGGGTGAGGTGTCTTGCGCCACCGCGAATTGCGGGGCGGACGAGCCGCCGAGTGCGGCGATAACAATGAGTGTGTTGAGAAATCGATTTTTCACGTGATTAATAGCCGTAGACCCCAGAGTAAGCCGGACGCGAGACTGCCCGCCCCGAAAAGAAATAATAAGGCGCACCCGGGTGGGGCGGGAATCGTCGGCGCGTTCGCCGGGTAAGGGGGCTTCTCGCCTTTTCTCGGCAGTGCTCCTACCACCACGATGCGAAGTTCCGCCGTGTGCTTGAACCAGCCGCTACGCAAGTCCTCGGCATTCTTCCCCCCCGCATTCGCCGATAAATATACCTCGCTACGGTACTCGCCGGGGGACAGCCGCACGGCAGATATGGAGAATTCCACCGGCCCGGATGCGCCTGGCGGGAGCCGGATCGGTAACTCCGTCGGACGAACGTGGAGCCACGAGCGTTGCGTCGCCACCATCCGCACCGCGAGTGTCACATCGCCATCGTTGGTCAGGATCAGCGTCGCCGGACCGCCGCCGCCGCTGGAGATCTGCACCCCGTTCGGCTCCGTGCTGCGCCAGGACAACCGGGCGCCACCGAGTCGGACAGGCGTTTCTACGGGTCCCGCGGTCGGTGTCCGTTTTACCCACCCTTCCGGCGTGGTCGCTGGTTCGTCGATCGAGACCGTCCCCGCTTCCGTCGGCACTTCCGGATCCTCCGGGAGTGGGGGAGGTCCGATCCACTCCGGCGGTTTCACCGCTTCCCCCGCAGGCTTCGCTTGCGGGAGCGGCGCATTCGCCAGCGTATCCAAAGCGATCAACGTTTCGCGTAGATCGTTCAAAGAACTACACCGCTCCAGGATGCCCGTAACCCGCGCACGCACCGCGTCGGCGGCGAACGCGCCCCCGGTCGGAAGGTAATTCGTGATCAGCCTACCCGCCGCCTTGATATCGCCCGCCGTGCTTGCCGTGCCGCCATAGACCGGCGCGTTCGTCGAGGACGCCGGATCGCTTACGGCGAAATCCGAAACGAGGACTCGTCCGTCGTCCGCGATCAGCACATTCTCCGCGGAAATGCCGCCGTGTGCGACACCTTTGCCGTGCGCCACTTCCAGTGCCGCAAGCACCGGCAATATCAATTTCTCCAAAAGGTCGGCGCTGTGCTTGAACGACACCCCGGCAAGCTGCTGTTTCAGGTTTCGCCCGCGGATCACATCGCGCACCACGTACACGTGTCCGCCGACGGTAAGCCAGCGACGCATACGTACTATGTTGGGGTGCGCCAGGCCCAAGGCATGCGTCACCCGGGCCTTCGGAGCATTCGAGCGCAAACGTTTAACGAGAACGCTTGCACCAGTTGCACCGTCCCGTGCGAGCCAGGTTTGTTTTTGTGCTACAGAAAGTGCTCCCGCGCCTTCAAAAAGTGCAAGGGCTAGGCGATCAGCGTCCTGAGCTGAGAGTGTCTCCGGCATACGTTTTTACGAGAACTATTGTACCGCTTAAATGACACGGGGGCGGGTGACAAAGTTGCCAGGCATGGAGGGGCCGGACAAAAACAGCGAGAAAAAATATTCACAAGCAATGCCTTCAATTATAAGAGTTCGCACGAATAGGTGGCACGATTCACGTCATTGGCCACGCCGCCATATCTCCCATGCTTTTGCGCAGCGGCAAAGACCGCCGCTTGTCACCGTCATCGAAATGTCATCGATTGGTAAGGAGTATGTTCGCTAGTGAAATCATTCTCGTCCATCGCATCCGCGTTTCTCGTATCGGCTGCCTTAACCGGTACCTTCGCCATCGGGGCAGGACTGATCACCGCCGCGCAAAGAGCGACCCCGGCCCACGCCGCCCAGGGAACCATCGCCGATACCAATACTTTCAAACAGCCCGACGATGCGGAACCGGTCGTCATCAGTGACGTCATCTATCCGACGAAAGCCGATTACCTACTTTCCGGGGGACGTTGCTCGACCACGATGCCGTCGGAAACAAAAATGAAAGAGATCGATGCGAAACTGAAATCGTTCCGCAACTTTCGCACCACTGCCGCCGCTGCCGCCAAACCCGGTTCGGGTTTGGTAGCGGCCCGCGCTATCAGCACAGTGAACGTACCCGTTTACGTCCCTGTCATCCGAAGCAACACCGGGGCGGGAAATGTGACCGACTCGCAGATCGCGGCGCAGATCGATGTGCTGAATACAGCGTTCGCCGGTCAGCAGCCTAAGGCGCCCGGCCAGGCGAACTCCGCGCAAGCCACCGCCGCGACCCCGCTCCGGTTTGTATTGATGACGATTGACCGCACTCTAAACAGCACCTGGTATACCGTGACGCAAGGGTCGTCGTCGGAAACCAATATGAAGAACGCGCTCCGCAAAGGCGGTGCGAACGCCCTGAACCTGTACACGGCGAATATCGGCGGCGGACTCCTCGGGTGGGCGACCTTTCCCTGGGGTTACTCCGGTGATCCAAAAAAAGACGGAGTTGCTTGTTTGAACGCTTCGTTCCCGGGGGGGCGCCGCGACCGGATTTAACCTCGGCGATACCACGGTTCATGAGGTGGGACACTGGCTCGGTCTTTACTACACGTTCCAGGGCGGTTGCACGACTTCGAATGACGGCGTGAGCGACACCCCGGCGGAACGTACCCCGTTCTACGGCGGTTCGAACGGCACTTTCCGCGACTCGTGTACCAGTAGCCGGTATCCGGGACGCGACCCGGTTGAGAACTTCATGGACTACACCGACGACGCGTACATGTTCCAATCCAGAGGAGCCCAGTCGTCCCGTGCCGATTCATTGTCCTTACAGTACCGCGGACTTTAGTCAGGTGATTCGTTCCTCGATTCGCTGGGTGACTGGGTAAATGTCATATCTCAATCACCACGCGACCCGAGGAACGAATCACCTAACTCATTGAAAGCGGCTGGAATTTCCGTGCCTGTATGGAGATCTGGCGGGCGAGTTGCGACGCCGCTTCGCGGAAGTAACGCGACAGTTCGCCGTCCGGGTCGCTGACGAGGACCGGTTCGCCTTCGTCCGAACCTTGTCGAACCGCGATCGAGAGCGGGATCTCGCCCAGGAATGGCACTTTCAGCTCTTCCGCCGTGGTTTGTCCGCCCCCGTGGCCGAAGATATAGTACGCCTTGCCCGTGTCCGGCGCGACGAAATACGCCATGTTTTCCACGACGCCTAAAATCGGGACGTTCAGTTTCTGGAACGCGCGGAGAGACTTCACGGCAATACTCGCGGCGACGTCCTGCGGCGTGGTGACGATCACCGCGCCGGAAAGCGGGATCGCTTCGGATAAAGACATGGTAACATCGCCGGTGCCGGGGGGCAGGTCGACGAGCAGGTAGTCCAGTTCACCCCATTCTACGTCGCTCAAAAACTGGTTGACCACTTTGGAAAGCATGGGACCACGCCAAACGACGGGCTGACCGGCGGGGATCATATAACCCATGGACACCGTGGCGACACCGTGCCGCTCCAAAGGCACGATGCGCTGCGCCTTGTTCCCGTCCGGGAGGCGCACCACGATCTGTTGCAACTCCTCGTCTTCCAGGCCCATCAGCATCGGAATGGTCGGGCCGTATACGTCCGCGTCCATCAAGCCGACCTTCGCCCCGGCCTGCGCCAGAGCGACGGCGAGATTGGCCGATACCGTGGATTTTCCGACCCCACCCTTGCCGGACGCGATGGCGATCACGTGCTTCACGCCGGGGATGATCTTGCCACCCATCGGCCTTTTCGTCGGCACACGCGAAGTCATTTCGATCTTCACGTTGGTGACGCCGGCGACGAGGGTGCCGATCGCTTCCCGACAGTCGGCTTCGATTTTTGCCTTCAACGGGCACGCGGGGGTGGTCAACTCCACCTGGAACGCGATGTTGCCCTCGCAAATTTTGATGTTTTTAATCATGCCGAGCGAAACGAGGTCCCGGTGTAAATCCGGATCCTGCACGGTCCGCAAGGCGTCGGTCACGGATGCTTCGGTCGGAAGCGCGATAAGTTCGTTCATAAAAGATTCCCTTCTGTATGACACCACACAGAAGTTTTAGTTCGCAGGCAAGCGTGGGTATATACCGTATGCCGGGCAAGCGAATGCTCACCAACGGCCCGCAATTTAACGGCACAAGAAGAGTATCATGAAAATGGAAAGCTATCGCGTATTGATAGTGGCGCCAGACGCAGAGGCGCGGGCGGACGCACGGACCGCCCTGACGGAGGCGGGGGAGGCGGTCGTCGCGGAAGCCACCTCGCTCGCCGAAATACAGTCTTTTTTCGGGGAACATCGTCCGGAAGCGGTTCTGCTGGACGCGAAACTGCTCCCGCTGACGCAGGAGTTACGGGACCTTCTGCATCCGGCGGCGTTGGTGGTGTTGCGTTCCGCCGACTCCGACGCCGAGACGCTGCAGAAAATAGTGTCGAGCGCGGCATTTGCGACACTGAATATGCCGTTCACCGGCGAGGATGCCGCGGCGGAGATCGCACTCGCCGTGTCGCGGAACATGGATCTGATCGACTGCAACACCGAACTCGACAAGGCGCAAACACGCCTCGCAGACCGGATCGTGGTCGAAAAGGCGAAGGGTCTGCTGATTCAGCATGAAAATCTAACCGAAGCGGACGCGTTCAAGCGGATCCATTTTACGGCGCGGCGGGCGAACCGTACGATGCGCAGTGTCGCCGAAGAGCTGATCTCCGGATATACCGAAGGGACCGGCGGCGCTTGATCGCGAGTGGCTCTTTTTTCTGTCCTACGCCACCCAGAGGGTACCCGGCGCCAACCTTACGTTGGATCGTTGGACCTGCGGTGTGGGGTTCTCGATTCGCGAGCCGAGCTAGCCCTTGCTGTTTTCCCGCGAATTCGGCGGCTAC
>JACMMA010000104.1 GCA_014379275.1 Armatimonadota bacterium
CCGCGTTCATTGCGTAGGAGCCGTAGTTCGTGCCGCTCTGGAATTTGTACGGCTTGTTGCTGTCGTCGCTCGGGCAAGTGAACACCTTCTCGCTTTTTACGTAAGCCGTCAGCCCGTCTAACCATTTGTAGCGTGTCGCGTTGCTCGGACCGTTTCCGCCGTACCAGGCGCGTGGGAATGTTTCGTCGAAATCTTGCAAGTATTGCAGCATTCCCAGGCCGATCTGCTTTTGGTTGGACAGGCACGATGTTTGCCGCGCTTTTTCGCGAGCCTGGGCAAAAACAGGAAACAATATCGCAGCGAGGATGGCGATTATGGCTATCACCACGAGTAGTTCGATGAGCGTAAATCCGGAAAGTTTTCTGCCGCTGATGTGAGTGTTGGTATTCATGGTTTTCTATCCCTTAGGTTTTGTATTTGAAACCATGAGCAATAAATCTCGCCGGTTTCGTTGCTGACATTATAAATGCAACCGTGCGGCCAGACTGTGACCGGCATCACAGACGAATGTGACGGGTGTCACTGGAGCGGAGAAGCGGAACTCTTCAGAGTCCGCTGAGCACCGGACCATCGACACGCGATAAAGAAGGCGAACCATGCAAAACCAGATTCGCGCTGACTTTGACGGCGAAACAATCGTTGTGTATCAAGCCTTTTCGGCGCAGATAGCCCTCCCGTCCGTCGCGGCGAAGCGGTTCGTCGCGCCGTTCTCGCTCCACCGGATGACCTGGATCAAGCCGTCGTTTCTGTGGCTGATGGAGCGTAGTGACTGGGGACTCAAGTCCGGGCAGGAGCATATTCTCGCCGTCCGCATCACGCGGGCGGGGTGGGAAGAAGCGTTGTCCCTCGGCATCCTGACGCACCCCGAGCCGAAACTATACCCCGACAGCGACGCGTGGCGCACCCGGTTCGAGGAAGCTACGGTACACATCCAGTGGGACCCGGAGCGCTCATTACGCGGGGCGAAACTCGAACGCAGTATCCAGGTCGGGATCAGTCGCCATCTCATCGAGCGATACGTGGACGAATGGATCACGGATATCATCGACCTCACGCCGCGCGTCCGGAAAATGCACGACCTGCTCAAGCGTGGGCAGACCGAGCAAGCCAAGCGACTGTTGCCCGCCGAGCATGTTTACCGGCTAAAGAACGAAATCGCGCGGCGCATCGGAGTTACCGAAATCGCCTGAGGCGCGTATAATAGGGGGCATGCAGCGAGGGAGTTACAACGGCGGCAAACGGAACGTTCGCAGGAGCGGGGCGCAGGGCATCGCTAAACTCCTCGGCGAGGGGATGCGCGGGATGCAGATCGAGCGCAAAGTCCTGGAACACACCGCGCCACTCGTCTGGGCGGAGGTGGTCGGTCCACAGGTCGCCGGGTCCACGCAGATTTTAAGCGTCGCGGACGGCGTGTTGAGAGTTTCCGCGAAGTCGGCAGTCTGGGCGAACGAACTGACTTTCTACAAAGCCGACATCCTGAAACGGCTGAATCTGCGCCTGACCGGCACGCCGTCCCCCCCGTACATCATCAAAGACATTCACTTTGTGAACCGGGGGATCGAAACGCGCGAGGAAGAATCCGCCCCACGCACCACGATCCCCAAGCCGACCACGGACGAGTTGGACGATGTCGCCCTTGCCGACGAGGATTACGCGGCGATCGATGCGAGCGTCGCGATGGTTGCGGATGACGGTCTGCGCGACCGATTGCGCCGTGTACGGGTCACGGATGCCCGGCTGAAATACTGGCGCATGGAAAACGGATGGCTCCCCTGCGAGAACTGCGGCACGATGTCGCCGCCGCGCCTCGACCGCGAGGGGACGATTCTTTTCGGCGACCCCGATTGCCCGCAATGCCGGGTACTGCGTCGCGCCGGTTTCTCGGAAAGGTAGCCCGAAACGGTGCGTGTGTCGCCACTGGTGGGAATGACCGCCGCCCTCGTCGCCGGGATCCTCGCGGCACCGCTTCTGCCCGATGTGTCGATGTCGCTCGGTATCGGGGTCGCCCTTTTGTTCGCCGTCGCGGCGGTCTGCTTGCGACGGTACCCGCCCGCCGCGCTGTGTTGCTGGCTGGTGCCGTTCGCGGTCTGGGGAACGACGCTGGCAGAGCAGCGCGGCGCCCCCGCCCCGGATGACGTTTCGCACCTGGCGGGGCAACCGTCTTCCTGGATCGCCGGGACCGTCGCCGCCGAACCCGAGCGGCAACTCGAGGGCAATCTCCGCTACCCGCTCCGGGTGCTCTCGCGGGAAAACGGTACACGTTTGTCCGGCACGCTGCTCGTCACGCAAACACCGAACGCCGGGCCGGTTCCGCGCTTCGGCGACACGGTCGCCGTACGCGGTCAGGAGGAAGTCCCGCCGAGCGCGACCAACCCCGGCGGTTTTGATTACCGGGCGTTCCTTTGGCGTAAAAGCATCTTCGCAACGCTACTGGCGAAGCGAACCGGGGATGTGCGACTCGCGAAACCGGCGACCGAGATTTCCCTCGCCGCGGTCGCCGTGCAGACACACCGTTCGCTGCTGTCCGCCGTCGACCGCTCGCCGCTTTCACCGGGCGATAGATCCCTCGTTGCCGGGATACTGCTATCCGAGCGTAGCGGAATCGCCTACGAAACCAGCCTCGCGTTTGAGCGGACCGGCGCGGTGCATATACTGTCGGTGTCCGGCTTGCACCTGGCTGTGTTCGCGACCGCGCTATCGTTCGCCCTGCGTCACCTGCC
>JACMMA010000105.1 GCA_014379275.1 Armatimonadota bacterium
CCCGGCAGAATCCAGACCGGGATCTGGACCGGCTTCGCGCTACCCGGCAGATTCACCTCGACGACCGCCTTGCCGGAAATCTTCGCCGCATTTTCCGCGTCCGACGAGCCGTCCGTCGGGCTCGCGCCGAGTTTCTGCGCGGTCGCGGGCGACACCACGGCGACGTTGTCCCAGGTCACGGTCGTGACCGGGCGCGGCAGTTCCATCAGCCAGGAGTTATTCGCGTACCGCCCGTCCCACACATGCGGGTCGGGGCGGAAGTTGACTTCGATCCCGGACGCCGGGGCAGGCGCGGGCAGTGCCGCGACCGCGGAAAGGTTGACGCGCAGGCCGGCGATCGGCGTTCCCGCCGTGTTCGGAATGACGCCGTCGATCAGGGTCTGTTGCCACCACCGGTCGAAATTCGCCCCGCCGAGCGGCGCGTACGTCTCGCGCAGGATGTCGTAGCCGTAACGCGGCTCGTCCAACAGTTCGGCGACCAGTTCCGTGTCGGACTTGTTGCCCTCGTAGATCGGCGCGATCAGCGGTTGCACCAGCGACGTGGTGCCGTCGAACGCGCGCGCATCGCCCCAGGTTTCCAGGGCGTGTGTCGCCGGGACGTGCCAGGAAACAAACGCCGACGTTTCGTCCTGATACAGGCCGTGGTGGATCGAGACCGGCACCTTGCGCAGGGCGTCGCCGAATTTCAGGTCGGCGGGCGCGTCGAAGACGGGGTTCCCGCCGAGAATAAGGAGCGTGGTCACCCGCCCGGCGTTCATCGCGGCGACGAGTTCGGTCAGCGACGACACATGCCCGAGCGGCGACGCTTCGACCGGTGCGGTGTAGTTCACCGTCCGTCCGACCGCCCCCAGAGCTTCGTTGATCGCCATGGCATAGGCGTGAACGGCGGGCGATGCTTCCTCGCCCGGAATCACGATCGCGCCGGGTCCCGCCTTCAGATCCGCGACCATCTCGGCCAGCCACGTCACCGGTTGCGCGGTGGTGGTGGAACCGTCGATCACCGACTCGAACAGGGCGCGGGCGACGGTTTCGATCTCGGACGGTTTGACCGGGTAGCGGTGATCCGCCGACGCGCCGGTGGTGGTCGTGGACGACTCGATAACGTACAAACGGTTCATTTCACCGCCGCCGTTCGCGCCGCGCACCCGGCGACCGTCCGCCCAGTCGCGGGCGTAGCGGACATTGCCGGGGAGCGTCTTAAAGAAGTCGGCATCCAGCGATACGATGACGCGCGCTTCCTGCAGGTTGTAGACCGGGTTCACCTGCCGCCCGAACGCGAGCGTCGCGCCGTCATAGACATTGTCGCGGTTTACCGCGTCGTAGGCATGCCAGACCGCGCCGGGGTGTTTGGCGACCAACTGGTTGATCTGCCCGGCGAGGGTCGGCGACGTGACCGCACCGGTCAGAATCCGCAAGCCGCCCGCCCAGCTACCGCGCACTTTGCGCAGGGCGTCGGCAAGCTCGTTGTAACCGGCGACTTCGCCGTTGTGCACGATGCTCTGCGAGCGGTCCGGGTCGTACATGTTGAGCAGTTCCGCCTGCTCGAACACGTCGGTCGCGCCGACCGATGCCGGGTGGTTCGGGTTGCCCTCGATCTTGATCGGGCGACCTTCGTATTGTTCTACGAGCACGCCGAGTCCATACCCGTTGTGCATGAGTGTGGTCGCATACGCCAGCGTCTGTCCGGAAACCAGGTCCTCGGGGGAGCGGACGTACGGCACCGCCTTCATTTGCGGCAGGATGCGGCATCCGGTCAGGCCCGCCATCGCCAGCGCGGCACCGCCGACTTTCAGGAACTGTCGGCGGTCGATGTTAAGCAAGTCAGCGCGGTTCGGGAACTCATCCTCGATCCACGACTGGAACTCCTCGGTGTCGGCAAGCTCATCCAGCGTCTTCCACAGAAGACGCCCGCTTTTGCCCGCGAGTTTTTCTTGCATTCCCGCTAAAATCGTTTCGTTATCGCTCATTGGTGTGTTTCTTACCGGTGGCAGATCGAGCAGTCGGCGAGCTGATCCTTTTTGACGTGATATTTTTGCAGCCACTCCTCGCCCTTTTTCAACTCTTCCGGCGTCCGTGTGTACTGAATGCCTTTGGCCAGCGACGCTTCTTCCGGGGTCAGCTGGTCGCCACGCTGGATCTTCTGGTACAACTCCCAGACGAACTTCTGGTCCCCCACATAGTTTTCGGGGTTGCGGTGGCACTCCAGGCACCAGCGCATCTGGAACGCGTTGCCTTTATACACCATCTGCATCGCCTGGATCGGACCGTGACAGTTGTTACACGAGATACCGCGGTTGATGTGAATGCTGTGGTTGAAGTAAACGAAATCCGGGACTTTGTTGAGCACAGTCCACTTCAGCGGGACGTTCTTCACATACGACTCGCGGATCGGTTCGAGGAGCGGCGAGTTGCTCCACACCTGCGAATGGCAGGACATGCAGGTGTGTGTGGAGGGGTAGCCGGCTTGCGCCGACTTCGCCACCGAGGTGTGACAATACCGGCAGTCGATGCCGAGTTCGTTGACGTGGTGTTCGTGCGAGAACGGTACCGGTTGCTCGTAGGGCACGCCGACTTTGGTCACATATCCCGAGCGTGTGAACTGCGACATGCCAAGGATGAGACCAACCGGCAAGGCCGCCCCGGCGAGGACGCTGAGGACGGCAAAGGTGTTGCTACTGGGTCGAAAAATCTGCGCCATATAAAAACCGCTGACACTTTCCGCTACTACGATTCGTGGAAGGAACGAGAAAATCCTCCCGGTCGACTATCGCATGCGCCCCGTGGGATGGGCGCGAAATTATTCGGGGTACTGCTCCCGCCCGAGCGGGGTGGATACTTTGTACCGGATTTCACGAACTTTGACAAGAGGTAAACCGGGCACGGTTTCGCTTTGTTTTTTGAGAGAAGCTATTCGCCGCGCTTATACCTTGGCGACCGTTTTTGTCGGCAATTGGTGAGCGATTTTGGTGTTCCGGCGAATTGTGTGAGCCACGCCAGATCCTCCGGGCAAGGGTGGACTATGGTTTTCCCTTTCCACCGGATGACTAAACCCCGTC
>JACMMA010000692.1 GCA_014379275.1 Armatimonadota bacterium
ACGCTCGGTAAAGAACAACACGTTCGGGTTCACGGACGGGATCACGTCCCCGCCGAGGCGCAACCCCTCACCCGCGTAGTACCGCAATAGCACAACGCCGCGTCCGGTCTCGCCCGTGGACTCGGCGATGGACTTGCCTTCCTCGCGGGTCAGTGCCGCCGCAACCTCGACTTTGCGCCGCTCCAGTATGTCGGCGGCGCGAAATAAAAACTGCGACCGGCCATCCGGGGACAGTTTGCGCCACGCGTGCAGAGCATTTTTCGCCGCCGCGACCGCACGCTCTACCTCGCCCGCGTCGCTGTCGGGAAATTCCCCGATAACGTCGCTCTCGTCCGCCGGGTTGGTTCGAGTAAAAGTATCGCCGCCTTCGGGCGCGTGGAACGCGCCGCCGATAAAATTGTGAAAGGTATCCGCCATGTGGTTATGTTTACGGAAGGGCGGGGCGTTCTCCTGCGTTACGGAAACAGGAAGGCGATAATGTCCACATCCAAACAGATAGCGTGGCTTCCGCTCTGGAAACGCCGCCTGTTATTCGACACCCCCGCGAAAGGTTTTTCCCATCCCACGTCCAATCTATAGAACAGCATGCGTATCGTAATCGCGCCGGATTCTTTCAAAGGAACGCTGACCGCCGCGCAGGCGTGCGATGCGATAGCCGAGGGTTGCCGCCGCGCCCTGCCCGACGCCGAACTGCACCTCCTCCCGATCGCGGACGGCGGCGAAGGAACTGCGAGGACGCTGGCGACCGCGACGGGAGGTACCCTGCATCCCGTCACCGTATCCGGTCCTTTGGGGAAACCCGTCGAAGCGTCGTTTGCGGTGCTCGGGGACGGTTGCACGGCAACGGTCGAAATGGCGGAAGCGGCAGGGCTTTTGCGGTTACCCCCCGGTGCGCCGAGGGAACCGCTCCGCGCCACGACATACGGCGTCGGCGAACTGATCCGCGCGGCGGCGACGCACCCCGGCGTGACGAAACTCATTATTGCGCTCGGCGGCTCCGCGACGACTGACGGAGGTGTGGGGGTACTCGCAGCCCTTGGTGTCGAACTTTACGACCCTGCAGGAGCGGCGTTATTCCCAGAAGAGGACGGCGTCCAAGATCTGTACCAGACAGGACAAGTCTTGCTGAACCGCGCGGAGCGGTTTCCAGCGACTGCCATCGAGATAGCCTGTGACGTGACGAACCCATTGCTCGGACGGAACGGAGCGGCGCGCATTTTCGGACCACAGAAGGGTGCCACACTAGAACAGATCAAGATACTCGACGACGCGCTACAAAAATTCGCGGACGCCATGACCGCGGCGACGGGGCGCGATGTGCGCGACGTGCCCGGTGCCGGGGCGGCGGGCGGCACGGCGGCGGGGATGTTGTGGCTTTTCCCGCAGGCGACGCTCCGTCCGGGTATCGAGATCGTTCTGGACGCGGTCGGGTTCGATGATGTTGTGCGCGGCGCGGACATCCTGTTCACCGGCGAAGGGCGGTTCGACAGCCAAACGGCGGGCGGCAAGGCGGTGTTCGGCGTCGCCAGCCGCGCGAAACAGATCAACCCGGCGATTCACGTTCACGTCCTCGCGGGAATGGTCACGCCGGAAGTGACGCCCGTGTTTTTGCGCCGGTTAGGAATAGACGGGGCGACGCCGATGGTTTCGGAAACCACGACACAGGAAGAAGCATTGCGAAAAGCCTACGCGACACTCGCGGGAATCGCCGAGCGTGCTTCCAGGAAAATATACGATGAAATTATGGTACGACAAACCCGCGACGCAGTGGGTTGAGGCACTGCCGCTCGGTAACGGACGGCTGGGCGCGATGGTGTTCGGCGGCACAGCGACCGAGCGGATTGCGCTCAACGAGGACACGCTCTGGTCCGGTCCGGCTGGGGAGTGGGACAACCCCGCCGCCCTCGAAGCACTGCCGGAGGCACGCCGCGCCGCGCTCGAAGGGCGATATGAGGACGCGTCGGATTGGTGCAAGCAGATGCAGGGTCCCTACGGCGAGGCATACATGCCGCTGGGAGATCTGCTCATTGACTTCAACCTACCGGGCGACGACCTACCCATCTACCAACGGGAATTGACTCTCGACAGCGCGTCCACATTGCAACTGTTTCAATCGGGCGGGGTCGCGTACCGTCGCGAAGCGTTCGTCAGCACACCGGATCAGGTGTTCGTACTACGCCTGACCGCCAATACGCCCGGCAGTATTTCGTTCACCGCGCGGTGGGAGTCGAAGTTACAATACGCGGTCCGGAAGACGGGGGAAGACACGCTCCTGACCATGACCGGGCAGGCACCGACGCGCTCCGCTCCGAACTATGTCCGCTCCGAGGACCCGGTCCACTACAGCGACGAGGGTATTACGTTCGCCGCGACCCTTTCCGTGAAAGCGGAAGGCGGCACCGTGCGCCGGACCGGAGAGGGCGACCGTCTGCAAGTCGAAGGGGCGGACAGCGTCACGCTCCTCGTGTCCGCCGCGACCAGTTTCGCAGGTGTCGACTCGCCGCGGGGGCTTGACCCTTTCGCGCTGGCGCAAAAGCATCTTGATGGCGCGTCGCATTACTCCTATACGGAACTGTACGAACGGCACTTCGCGGCTCATCAGGCTCTTTTCGGTCGGGTGACGCTCGACCTCGGCGCGAACGACGCCGAAGCGTATCTCCCCACCGACAGCCGCATCCGCCGTTTCCACGACTCCGACGACCCGGCACTGACGGCGCTGCTTTTTCAGTACGGTCGCTACCTCCTGATCACGAGTTCCCGACCGGGTACCCAACCCGCGAACTTACAGGGCATCTGGAACCAGGAACTGCGCCCGCCGTGGAGCAGCAACTACACGCTCAACATCAACGCCGAAATGAACTACTGGCTCGCCGAAACCGCGAACCTATCGGAGTGCCATGAACCGTTGCTTCGTTTCGTCCGGGAGTTAGCAGAGACCGGCGCGAAGACCGCCCGTACCAACTATGGCTGTGGCGGTTGGACGGCGCATCATAACTCCGACCTGTGGCGTCGCTCCGCGCCGGTCGGCGGCAACCCGTGCTGGGCGAACTGGCC
>JACMMA010000693.1 GCA_014379275.1 Armatimonadota bacterium
CACACAGAGTGTGAAAACCGTAGCCGCCGAATTCGCGGGAAAGTACCGAGACACAACCACCAAGCAGTAACGAGCACCGCAGGTGAAACCGATCCAACGATGCGTTGGCCCCGTCCGGGAAGGACAACAAAAACAAACGCGACAAATGCAATGAAAAACATTACGGCTCGATGACGATATTCTTGAGAAGAATCTCCACATCTGGCAGAGATGTCCCCGAGAAATTCAGCAGAAAGCCGCCGTTTCGCGCCGTCGCCTTCGGCGCCGACCGCGCGTTCTCTGCCCGGAATTGTGGCGAGACCCGGAACGCAGGGAGCAGGTAGGCGACCTGCCGCGCGAACGTATCCGGTTGTGGTGCACCGCCCACGAACACCGATTCTTGAACGGATACGAGGGAGTGGTACACCGCGGGCGTCGGCGGTGGTTGCCCTCGCCCGGCGGCAGGTGCCGGTTTTGCCAGATCGTCACTCCACGGCAACAAACGCTGGAACCTGGCTTCTCCCTCCGCGATCAGAAAATCGACTTTCGGTGCGGGTGTCGTCGCGCCTACCGCGTCCGCGACCGCCTTTCGCAGTCCCCAGATCGGCGCCATTCGAAAGTCGTTCCAATGGAGATACCCTTTCTTGGCACCCATTTCCGTGACCGGCGTATTATTTCGCATGCCGGTCGTCATCGGCCCGTAATCGGTGAAGAAAGGCAGTTGCAAGTCTCTGCCGCGGTTTGCCGTCATTGCCCAGACCTCTCCCGGCAGCCGGAACGAATCCAGTGGGGAAAGGTCTACGGGGTCGATCCCCTGTTCGCGCAGGAACGCTAGCCGTGCCCCCGCCGCGAAGCCGAACTCGCCGCTCTCGGTGAACGTCGTCCCCTGGTCCCCCAAGCCGAACATGAAAGTGCGTGAGCGGGTGTAGCCTTCGGGTGGAGTGCCGGCGAGCGCCATGCCGGATACGCCGGGAAGACGGACCCATTCACTTAGCCGGTCAACAATAGCCCGTTTCGTCGCGGGATCGCCGGCGAAGAGAAGCGTTTCCGACGCGTCCGTCTTTGTCCCGAGGAGCCTCGCGCGACGGCGCTGGAACTGCTGCCAGGTCTCGCCGAGCCGGTTGCGATCCGGCTCTCCCGTTTCCTTTGCCGTCCAGAGGGGGCGCACAAACAGATGCACCGACAACTTCGCGTCCGCTGATGCCGCCGATGCCCAGGCGGTTACCGCCTCGGTTTCGGTTTCCATCGGCACGTCCAGATACAGACGGTTGAAATTTTTTGTCACAGACAGCCGCGCCGCGCTGACCGCTTCCTCCGCGGACCGCACCGAAACGGCAATCGCCCGGACCGGGGCGGATGCGCCGGACAAACGAACCGGAAGTTCCGCGGTCTCGTCCTGCCGCGGGCGGTTCCACGTGCTACCGATGCCGGGGGAGAGGACGCCGGGGGAGCTGTTCTCCCCGATATCGATGCTCCCGATGCCGGGAACGACCACGGCGAACTGATACGCGGAGCGGGGCACGACGACATCCGCCCGGATCGGGCGGTAGTGGGAACGATCACTATCGGGCTTCGCACTTTCGTTTTTCCAATAGTTGATTTCGCTCCTCACTTTTTCCTGGGACTCTGCCGGCAATTCCGAAACAGCGACCGTGGACGGGTTATCCCTGCTCACGAGGTTCGAGGCCGGCGGTTGTGATTCCCACCCGCTTATTTTTTCCTGCAGCTCGGCAGAAGGAACCGTCCCTTCCGCGTCACTCCACAGGTAGGGGCTTCCTTCACTGGCGATCCGAAACCCCTCCATCGCGCTCTTCTTCGCAGTTTCGAGCGTGTTGGCATGTGCACGGAGCCAGTCGGCGATCACGGCATGACGGGTCCCGAGACCGACGCGATCATCCGTGAGAACAAACGCGCTCCCGTTGCTGGCGTCCGCGACGCGCCGGACGGTCCCCGTCACACTGTATGCGATCGCTTTCAGCAGATCCCCGGCACGCGCCGAGTCCGCCCCGGGTGCCGTTCGCACATGGACGGGAAGCTCGCGGTAGCGAATATCGGCGTGCACCTCCAGACGCGTCGCTTCCCGGATACGCACCATTAGCTGCTCGATAGTTTGAACATCCGCGAGCGAAACGGCGGCGTCCAGCACCGACGCGGCATAATCCAGGTCGGCCGGTTTGGCACGGTTGGGGGAACCGTTCACGATCGAAACGCCGTTGATGAGCGAGTTCCTGTGCTCGTAGTCATGCAGGGTGGCATCCCCGATCGGCTCCCGGATACTGGCGGAGTGCGTGACCGCTTTCACCGGGGTTCCCCCGACCCCGAGCGACAAGGTCCCGCGGCTTTTGTCCTGAAAAAGATACTGCCAAGCCAGTGTGCGGTAGATTCGAAACCGCATGGCGTCGGGGCCGGGAGATGGCACCTCGGTGTGCATGTTATGTTCTTGACCGGGCGCAGGCGGCGCGATGCGGGTGATTTGTACCGCGCCGAACAGGGCATCCCAGACGGCGCGTTGGGCTTGCTTCAGGTTGCCGCGACCGATCCCGTTGGCACCCAGTACGAGCCGCCACTGCTTTTCATCCAGCGTCGCGAGTAGCATCACCACGCGACCGCCGCCGGTCAATCCGCTCGACATATCTGGTAGCGGAAGATCGTCGTACCGGAGCGTCACCATGCGCGTCGGCACCACCGCCGACATCGCCCCGACAGGCACGACCTTGCGGCCATAGTAAGGGGCTACCGCGTAGAACGGGTAGCCGTTCGCACCGGGCTTGCCGGGATTTTCCGGCTCTTCTCCTGCCGGTAACCGCTCCGCGCCCCGCATCTTATTCCAGGCGACCGCCCTTTCCGGCGCGACGACGAGCAGCGGTCCGCGCTCGCGGGCGTTCCAATAAACGGTGTCGAGGCAACCGGCGAGCGTAGGGGGAAGCGCCGCCACCTCCGCCCGAGCGCGGCTACCGATCAAGAGGGGAGCACAGGCAATTCCAGTTAACGCGACACGACGACTGATACGCATTTTCTTTCTCCTATCCGCCACGGAATAAACACGAACATGGGCAACGAAGTTGACAATAGCGCGTGGGATCCACGCCCATTTCGCTACGGCTCGATTCTGATCTGCGACAACAGTTTTTCGGCGCCCGCGAGGGGAGACTGCGTCACATCGAGGAGCAGGTCCCATTTCAGCGCCGCCCTCGCCGCCTTCGTTTGTGGAGTAGTCGGGGGCGATCTCATCCATTCCACGGACTTCGCTATCTGCCGGGCGAACCGGTCGCCCCGCTTCATGGGTACTATTCCCGGCGGTGTTGCCTCTTGATAATGGGCGCGTAGCCACACGGTGGTGAGGAGCGGGGCGGAATGGGGCTTTGCCGCTATATCTGCCACCGTTGCGGGCGGCTCCCATTTTGGCAACCCTTCCCACGCCCCTGGACTCTGCAAAAATAGCTCTAACGCGGGTGTCTCCGCCCGCACCGAGACGCGCAAAGTTTCGAGGGCATTGGATAACTTCTTCGCCCGGAAGTCGTACCACCGGGAATGCAGCCCCTTCGTGCCCGACCCGGGCGCGAATTGGTTGTTGTTCGCCCATTGGCGTTCGCTCGGACCCCCATCCGGAAAGAAGGGAAGACGCACCCGCGTTTCTGCCCGAGGCGTACCCCCGCTCCCGTTGACCTGTCCCAGATCTCCGAACGGGGACAGGTCAACGGGATCGACACCGTTTTCCCGCAAAAAGGCGAGGCGCATCGCGGGCGTGTATCCCAATTCACGGTCGGGCGAAAACCCCTGTCCCATGTTCTGTCCGGCATATCCGGGCGGCGAAGTGTTCGTAAACACGATCCCGGTGATGCCCGGCGATTGTTTCGCCAGTGATACAATGCGCGACTGGACGGCTTGCAGGGCATCTTTCTCGCCTAACGCGAAATAGTCGCCCGTGACACTATCCCCCATCTGAAGGGGTGGAAACTCGCCGTAGAGACCGTACGGGGAAACGACGGGACGTCGGAGCGATTCCGCGTAGGTTTCTCCGGACACGTTGCGGTCGAGACGATCCTTTTCCCCTGCCAGTCCCATGTCGAGACCAGTCGCGCCCTCCCGGCGGAAAAGGGATACCTTCAGCCACATCGCCATACCCGGTGCTACTTCTCGTGCGGCGGCAAGCCATTGCGCAACGACCTCCGGCGACCGATCACCAACGGGAAGGAGCAAGCCGTTGAAGCGGTGTGCCTTAGCAAGCCGGGCGGCTTTGCGGGCGTCGCCGACACTTTCCATGCGAACAGCGAGAACCCGCCTCCCGAACCACTCCGCTTCTATTCGCAGGGGAAGCGAAGCCGTCATGTCCGGCGGCGTTGTCCCGCTCCTGAGCCAAAGTAGTTCGTCGAAAATATCAGGTTCCGCTGATGGCGCGTCCGGTTGCAAATCATAATTCAGGAACGGTACCGTCCCGACGCCGGGAATGGTGAGCACGATCCGGAGTTTCGCGCTTATATCCACATCGTTCTCGCGCAGCGGTTTGTAAGATGTGTCGTCTCCTTCCGCCACTTTTTCTCGCCACCACTTCAACTGGGATTGAATCCGCCTTTGCGCACCGGACGGGAGATCGGAAACTCTGACCGCGCGATCCTGCGGGTCTTCGTCCGCGATGCGTGGCTTCGTACGTTCCGTGAACTTTTTTAGTAGAGCAGCGGACGGAGCCATGTCGTTCCCCGACACCCACGGCGCATTCACAAAAACGTCCGCGCTTTTCGTGCTGGCGGCGAATCGCTTCCGTGCCTCTTCCAACTGTTTCCGGGCATCCTGCACCCAGGAACCGATCGCGGCGAACCGGACGCCGGAGCCGACGCGGTCGTCCGTCATCACGTAAGCGGCGTGGGAACCGGACGCCACACGCCGATACGTCCCGGTGACAGATAGGGCGAGGGCTTCCAGCAGATCGCCCGAACGCACCGTTTTCTGTGAGACGGTGCGTACGTAAACCGGCAGTTCCGCGTATCGCCGGTCCGCGTATACCTCGACGCCGCTCGCCTCGCGAATCCGTGCCACGAGTTCGCCGACTGTTTTCACACCATAAACTGCGACGGCGGCGTTCCACATCGGAGCACCATATTCCATATCGGATGGTTTGCGTCGGTTCGGGTGGGTTTCCATCAGCGTGACGCCGAATGCCGAAGGGAGACCGCCATCAGGGTCATAGTCGCCGGACCCGGAGGCGTTATCCCCCGTTTCGTTTCGAGGAAAATCAACCGAGTACGCTGGCTCGCCCGCCCCCTCCCAGTCCCCGTTACCCAGTCCCAGGAAACTTCCGTTCGTGCCTTGAAAAGAGTACGTCCACGATAAATCTTGATACAAGTGTAGACGAAAGTCGGACAGGTTGACGCCGCTCAGCGGGATTTCCTCTTTCCTGTGTTCCGTGTCCGGATTGGCTGGAACACTGCGATATACTTTCATATTCTGCGGGAACAGGTCGGCAAATATTGCCCGTTGTTCGCGCTTCAGGTCGCCGATACCGATCCCATCCGTGGACATCAGGCGACGCCACTGCGCCGGGGTGAGTGTGCCGAGAAGGAGTTGCGGACCGACCTCGGGGCGTACCCCTTGAACCAGATCCGGTTCCGGCAGGTTTTTGTAACGCAGGACCGCCATTGTGTCTGGTATGACCGTCGAGAGCGAGCCGACCGTTACCAACTTGCGCCGGTAACGCGGGCAAACAGCATCAAGCCGAAACCCGTTTTTGCCGACGCGAACGGCGTCCGCTCCGCCGACCGGGGTAATTGTTCCGCTCTGAAAATCGATGTGGTTACCGTACGCCGCGCCCTTGAGTTTTGCCAGGTCTGGTGCGATGATGAGTAGGGGACCGCGCTCCGCCGGGTCCCAGTCCAAATAACGCAGGCATCCCGCCAAGGTCGCAGGGTTTACAGGGGGTGGGAATCCGATATCACCCCGTGCCGACGCTTCATCGCCCGTCCCGTTTCCGAAAGCCATTGCCATCGCGGCACCGATACCGCCCCAAATCACTCCCCGTCTATCCGTTCGCATGAGAAAACTCCTCGCCCCTATTTTGACCGCCACGAGGTGAGAAAGCTTCGCAAATATGAAAAAAGGCGCGTGACAACAAGCCACGCGCCTTTCAACTGGGATATATCCGCGAATTACATCATACGGACCGCGCCACCGGCGCCGGTCGCACCGGCCTGGCGGAACGGAAGTCCCATTTCCTTGAGCAGGAAGCGCGCCTCGGCGTCGTTGTTCGCCGTGGTGCAGATGATGATGTCCATGCCGCGGATCTTGTCGATCTTATCG
>JACMMA010000106.1 GCA_014379275.1 Armatimonadota bacterium
GCGGTCACTATCGCGGTAGAGTTGCTGGATTTTCTTCTGTTGCTCATCCGACAAACTCAATCGGCGGCGCAGACCGCCGAAATCATCCTGTGCACAGGCTCGCCGGGCGGCCACCGGACCGAAAAGGGTGGTCAACATGGCTACTAGGGTGAACGTCCTGCGGTCCAATTACTTCGTCTCCTTGCCCAGTAGCAACGAACGCATCTGTACGTCGTGGTCCAGCGGTTCACTCTGCGCATCCCATTCGCCGGATGAACGCCATCGTACCCCCTCCAACATATCTTCCAAAGGGGGGCTACCGAGAGATTGAGCGATGACGGATTCTGCCGGATAGGAGACCGGCGCAGGACCGATCCGTCCGACATACAGCCACGCGGAAGCCGCCAGCACGCAAGCCGTACCGGCGACCGTAAAATACGCCCCCCACCGGGGGCGGGGGGCAGAGTTGTCGCTCAGGCGGTCTGTGAGTCGCGGCAGGAGGTTCAGGGTATGTCGGGCGGGGAGATCTTGCCAGGCGGCTCGCAGGCGACGCTCTTCCCGCTCACAGTCAGCGCAGGTCGGGCAAGCCGCACTGTGAGCTGTCATATCGGCGTGGTGGTGGGGTGCCAGCCGGTTGGTGAGCCAGTCGGGCAGATTCGCGCGGAATTGTTCGCACTTCATAAGATTGCCTCGAAGCCCAATTCCTTCATGCGCGCCCGTAGCCGGACACGTGCCCGTACCAGGCGCGTCTTGAGCACCGGATAGATCCAACCCGTAATAACCTGCATCTCTTTGTAATCGCGCTCCTCCAGATAATACAGGACCAGCACCAGTCGGTCATTGGAATCCAGTGCCGCGAGAGCCTGTTGCAGTACGCGCGAGCGGTCCGCGCTTTCTAGCCGCGCCTGCGCCTCCATCGCCGCATCCCCGATGGCGAGACGCGCCGATTCACAGGTGTCGGACGGCACGGTCTGGGGACGCACCTTGCGACGGTCGTAAGCGTCACGGGCGATATTGGCGGCGATGCGATACAGCCAGGTAGAAACGCTCGCTTGAAAACGGAAACGTGCGGCGTGTAGCCAGACGCGCACGAATACTTCGAGCACGGCTTCCTCGGCATCCTCCACCGAATTCATCTGGTGACGCAGAAAACGAAACAGGGGGGACTCGTACCGCAGCGCCAACTCTTTGAGGGCATCGGTATCGCCCTGCCCGCATTGGCGGACCAGGGCGGCGTCATCGCTCCCACACCACCCGCGCGACGTCAACGATCCACAAAGGTCGCCTTCGTTCGATGAGGATATGCGGATGACTTCGCTGTACATGATGTGTTGCTTGCGCCGTGCGAGAAAGATCGCGCGATCGTGGTCGGCTTCACGCGGTACATATTTAGACGGTGGATATTCCCAAAAGAAACAGGGCGATGAAAGTTACGTGAGTTGTGGAACCTTACTCCCTCCCCCCTTTCTCTCTCGCCGGGGGAGGGAGCACCGGGCGAGAGAGAAAAGGGGGGAGGGAGTAACAACGAGGCGGGCGCGGTTACGGCTTGATCTTTGTTTCCTCATAATTGTCCGGGTTGAGTCCGTGTCGCGAGCGCAGGTCTTCCCGCACCGCCGTGATCCGCGCGTTCGTATCGCGCTTACGCGTGTTGTCGCTGGCGAGACGTTCGACCCTCGGACTGGGACCGCTAGCGATGACGCGAAAGCCCGGCATCTGCCCGTAGCGTTGCTGGACATATCCCGGAAAAAATGCGTCAGCGGGTTGGAATAGAACATTGGCATCCCGCCGGGAATAAAGGACGGTTCCAGGAAGCTGGGCAGGTTCGGGTCGCCCATAAACAGAAGCGCCGCGCCGTCCGGGTGCTGCGCGGTAACGACACCACGCACCTGATCGTGCGGGCGGATCAAGTACGCCTGATTCTGCCAGCCCCCCGGTATCTGCACTGTGAACGCCGCCTCGTTGGGTCGGTTATCATTATCCAATCCGATTCGTTCATGGAGTTCACCTATCGTTGCTTTGTTGTCTGCTTGGATGTACGTCGGTCGCGCCCCCTGCCCCAATCCTGGGGGCAGAGAGCGAAGCCGGCCCACACGGATCCCTTTTCTCTACGTCTAAATCGTCACCTCTTAGTGACTGTGTCGTAATGTCAGAAAATCGCCGCTCGGTTAAATACCGTACCCGGATTCCACCGGGTTCACGGGCGCGGCAATCATGAGGTGCCATGCCGCCGTGTGTGCCGATAGAGCGTCCCCGAGAACAGGAACGTTCCCAAGCAAAACAACCCGAGGGTTCCCGCTTCCGGCACCACCGCGACGGCGTTCCCGCTATAGACGCGGTTGTTGTCTCCGTCCTCGACGGTGAAGTCGTAGAAGCGGTTGCCGTTCTGGTCGAACACCTGAATCTCCTCCAGCTTCATCGTGCTGGCATAATCCACCGTGGCGCTGAGGGATGGCGCGGCGAGGTAGCCGATCAATTCGCCCTCGTCGCTACGCACGCCAGTGGCTTCGGCGATCATGTTGTACTGCCAGTTCGCGTGGAAATCCGCCGTGGTTTGCACCGCCTCGCCCCACAGTACGGGCATGCTGGTCGTCGCCCACTGCTGGGGAAGGAGACTTGTCGTGGAAAAGCCCTGTCTGGCGTTCGCGCCGTATTGAAACCCCATATAGGCGAAGCCATACCCGTCGTCGTACGTGTTCGTCGCGCCGTCGATGCCGAAGATCCACTTCACCGTGTAGCTGTTCCCCGCCACCGTGAACCCATTGAACTTAGAGGTCATCGTCCAACCGGCGGAAGCGTCGGCGATCCAGAAATAGGGTGACTTCAAGCCGCTCTGGTCGGGCGCATCATCAACGACGCGCAGATCCAGATAAGCGTTTTCCAGCGTTGCGCTCACCCCGGCTTTGAGATCGTTAAAACCCAGACCGGTGGAACTTCCCCACGCGGTTCCAGAAAGGCGAATCGTGTCGCTACCAGCCCCCAATGACGTGCCGGTTCCCTCGCCGAACGAGTACGTCGTCTCGCCGGATGTGGACATGACCCGCCCGCCCTGCTCGAAGTAGCCGTGCAGGAGAGAAGTTGGGGCACTGCGGTCCTCGTAGTTGATGGCGCCGAACGAGGCGGAGGTGTGGTATGTCGTACCCTGGGCATTGGCGGATTGCCCTACCGTTAACAGCGCGGCGCAGGCGACCGAAGCGGCGGCGGTTCGGCGGACGATTGCTAAGTGAAATAATGGCATGTGTTGCATCCTTTGGAGTCCGAGAATGCATCCACTTTACCAACGGGGCGTTAAAGAAACGTTAGCTTCCCGGCCTGTTCCCTGCTATCCACAATAACCACGGGAAATAATCAACGAATGCTGAACGTCAAAGTATAGGTAGTATTCGCCGTACCCGCCGCCGCCGGTTTCGCGGCACAAACCGGTGCCGGGTCGTCCTGCCCACATTCGGATCCGCCGGTAGGCTGGTTGTCACCGCCCGAAACCGCTTCCGGGCGCAGCCAGACCGCGTGCCCGTCGGCGGCGACATAGTTCGCCCCTTCCAAATGCCGGGGAGTCGCGGCGATCAGGCCGTTCACCGCCCGCCCGCCGATTTTCCCGGTCGCATATAGTGGCCAATCGGGCCCTGTTTCTTCGAAAGGCTTGCAACCGGTTTCGGTCACGGTAGGACAATATAGCGATCTTCCCCCGTTCCCCCCGGAAGAGCCATGGGCGTAACGGTGATTTTCCATGAACGTCTCGGTGCGGTTCGAAGCTTCGAAAAGAAGCACCGTGCGGGACGGCTCGTCACACTCGCCGAGACTCTCGTTAAAAGTGTTGCTATTGATCGCATAGGAATTGACGTACGCTATACCATCCCAACTTGCGTGGAGAGTGGACAGGTCCTCATCCTCGGTCGGGTCTTCCGGGCAACGGAATGCGCGAACGTCCTTGATAAAAGGATAGGCGGCGTCATGCGACCAGCCAGTGTAGCCATTTGGGGAAAACAAATGATCGTCGTATTCGGTGGTGTATTGCAGGAGTGCCATTCCGACCTGCCGTTCGTTCGAAAGGCACGTCGTTCGCAACCCGCGTCGGCGTGCGGCGTTGAACACCGGAAATAATGAAGCGACTAACATGGCAATAATGGTGATTACTACCAACAATTCGGTCATCGTGAACGCGGCGGGTTTCCTCGTTCTTATCGGGACAATCATCGGATGATTCCTTTCAGGACAGCACTCTACGCAAGTAGGTTTGACGGCGGCGGTGTTGCCGCAGGTTGAAAACGAGCGACGCGCACCCCGCGCCGACCGGTAGCCAGTAACCCCCTTGGACGGCGGCAAGCGTCAAAAATTCGTCGAACGGTAACATCATCCATGCCGTCAACAGGGAATGACAAAGAACGGGTAGCATTCCGACACAGACGGCTCGCGCGGGTTTCGTGTACGCTCGGTACGCAACTGCACATCCCGCGAGTATGGGCGAGACGAACACGAGGACCATAAGAACCGTCCACAGAATCGGGTTCGGTTTCAGTAGGACCCGGCTCGCCTGAAGTATCCCGATTGTCACCACCGAACCCAGACCGAAGAACGCAAAGGCGGTCAGCGCCGCGGCATAGGGGCGGCTGCCGCGCCGGACGCCCGATTCGCCCTCCCCACCCCGCGCTTGCCACGCTTCGAGAAACGCCGTGCCGACTTTCCAGGGTTCCCCGTATTCGCGTAACGCCGTGGTAGTCGCTTCCTCAGCGGTCAGCAAGCCGGACGCCTCGTGTTCCGCGATTAAGGCATATAGATGGTCTTCGGCTTCGGCGCGAAAAACGTGCCGTTCGCGCAAGGGGAGATGGGACAGCAGTGGACCAGACAGGTGGTCCAGATAGTCCGTGACACGCTCGGACCGGGTGATCGGCGGGTCGGGATGGAACGTCAGGTCATGCGGGCTGGCTTGCATTCGGTTCCTCCGTGACATCCCCGATCACCCGCGCCATCGCTTTCGCGAACCGGTCCCAGACCACCGTCCGGCGGGCCAGCTCCGCCTGTCCCGCCTCGGTCATCGCATAAACCTTGCGCGGACGCTCCCCGTCCCCCGTTTCCCAGTTACCGGCGATCCATTCGTCGCGTTCCAGCGCGTGTAGCACGGCGTAAAGGGTGCCCTGTTTGAAGCGAAGCGCATCTCCGGTACGCCGATTGACCTCGCGGGCGATGGCATACCCATGTAGCGGACCGTCACGGAGCACCGCAAGAACCATTGTCGGCGTGTTACCGCGCAACAGTTCGCGCTCATCGGGATAGTAGGGTTCGATTTTCTTCGGGGCTCTCATCTCTATAACGCATTATATTCTACGTGATAGACTATTGTCAACATAATTTTGTGTCGGACGTTAAAGCGTCCGACACAGCGCCCCGAAGAAAAGCAACAGCCGGAAAGCTCATTGCTTTTCGGCTGCTACTACCTGCTTTTTTCCTACCCGTCGACATCCGAAGCCGATCCTTATGCGTGGCTTTCCTTCTGCGATGGTGCGGAGGAAGCCGACTCGACCAGCGGGACCGGGGTTTCGGTCGCGGGTTTGCCGGAAAGCGACGACGGGGCGTTCAGGTTCGCGCCGTTGTCGATGCCGACACCAAGGCGGTTCACCAACTCGCCCCCGAGCCACGCC
>JACMMA010000694.1 GCA_014379275.1 Armatimonadota bacterium
ACGACCGCCGCGAGCACATCTTTCGCGGGCTTATAAACGCCGGGCGATTCGTCGATCGGAACATCCACCCCGCCGCCGTTGACCAGGACGCCGAGCGTTTTCATCTGCTTATTGACGCCGCTCTGCGAAAAACGTTGCCGCGCCTCGCTCCGAGAAAGCAGCCGCCCGCAGCCATGATTGACGGAGTACATCGATTTCTCGGCTCCCGCCCTCGGGAACAAGACATACGACGCGTCGCCCATCGAACCGGGAATCAGCACCGGGTGGCCGGTCGACTCCCATTTCGTGCCAAGGAGTGCCGGGTGACCCGCCGGAAACGCCCGCGTCGCGCCTTTGCGATGTACCCACGCCGCGCGCCCGTCGGGGAGCGTTTCTTCCTGCGCCAGGTTGTGCGAAATTTCGTAATACAGTTCGGGGTCGGTGCCGAATACGCGCCGGAACGCGGTCGCGACCTGCTCCCAGATCATGAGGCGGTTCGCCGTGGCGAAGTTGCCGCCCGCCGCGACCGCGTTTTTGTAGCCGTTCCAGTGCGGCGAGTCGGGCAGGAAATAGGTCGCGTCGCCGTTCGTCTTGTCGCCGCGCGCCTTCATTTCGTCGCGGGACAGCGCGATATAATGCGCCGCCAACTGGTAGCCGAAGCCGCGACTGCCGGTGTGGATCATGCCCCACAGGTAGCCGGCCTGGTCGTATTGCAGTTCGATGAAATGGTTGCCGCCGCCGAGGGAGCAAAGCTGTTGCATCCCTTTTTCCAGCGCCTTCGCGGGCGCGGTCCAGGCGTCGTCCACGGCTAAAAACGGGCGCTCGGTCTGCTGGTCCCGGTATTCCAACGCGTCCGCGCCGCCGCGAATAATCTCCTGTAACCCCCGCCGCGTCACCGAGATATTGCCGCGCTGCCCGACGCCGATGCCGACACGCTTCATCACTTCCTCGCTCCATTTGCGCTTGAGTTTCTCGTCGCGCCCCTTGGAAACGGGCACGTCGGAGCGGAAACACAGGACCCCGCACCCGATGTCGTACCCGACCGGCGAATGAAGTAACGTACCATCCGTCGCGATCACCGAACCGACCGGCACCGTGGACCCGATATGCGCATCGGGCGTCACCGCGACATCCAGCACACCGGGGAACTCAGTGGCGTTCCGTATCTGGCTATACAGCCCGTCCTCGGAAGCGCCGTACAACTTTTCCGTGAAAAATATCCGCGTCGGCACCGATACGCCCGCGTCCAGCAGAAAATAACCCTCGCACGTATTTTTACAATCCTCTTTAAGACTCATATGTACCTGTATCGCCTGGAACACAGCAAGTGGTAAGTCGTTTCGTCTCAATAGTGTATGGGCTCGCTTCGGGTAGAATATCTTCACAAGAAAAGTTTTTGTTCCTTCACCAAAGTGTGCTCGATAGGGGCTGCCGTCGAAAAACCAGCCGTGCGGAAGGGGATACTTGATGACGCTGTTAAAAAAATGGGAAGCGGTGCTTTCGGAAGGGATGTATCACGCTTTTTCGCCCTCGGGGGATGCGCTCGTCTTTCAATCGCTGTGGCGCGAGCCGATGATGGAAACGTTCGAGGTACGGTTTGCGGACGGACGAGAACCGCTAATCGTGAGAAATGAAAGCCCGATGACCCCGCTCGCTTGGGCGTCCGACGACGAACTGGTGTACCGGGTGTGGGGTTAACCGCTCGGTGAGGCTTCCGCAGCGTGGCTGTGGGTGTTGTCGGTCGAACGCGCGGAGTCGCGCCCGCTGATAGAGGCGAACGACACGATGAGCGTGTCGTGGTCGGGCGAGACAGGGCACCTTTCCATACTGTCCGAACCAGAAGGGCGGGCGGGTCTGTTCGACTTGGATGTGCGGTCGGGAACGCTTCAACGTCTTCCTGCGTTCAACTCCGCCGTGGAAAGGCTGGAAATATACCCGCTATTCGGTCATGTCTTCTGCCACGCGCGTCGGGAGGC
>JACMMA010000695.1 GCA_014379275.1 Armatimonadota bacterium
GCATCGTCGCCCTGGGCCGTGTGCGTGTTTTCGAGCGCGGCAAGCACCACATCGCCGGGGATAGTTTTCCCCTCAGCAGCTTCTTGCAAGCCGCGCCCTATGACTTCGAGGTCGGCTTCGTCGGTCTCGCGATCGTAATCCGGTTCCTCGGCGAGCGCGGCGCGATGCGTCGCGTCCGGTACTTCGATAGTCGGGGTTCGGGGGAAATGTATAGAATCTATTCGGCACAGGAGCACCCCTGGAGTCTTTCTCCCCCCCCTCATTCCGATGGGGGAGGGGGATGCGAGTTAACGCCCCGCCAGTGCTTTCACTTCCGCGTCCGTGAGCGTTTCTTTGCCGTCCACGGCGAACTGCACGGCTTGCGTGGCGTTCGCGGTGATTACCACGTCGTTCCCGAGAGACGCCCACTTCGCGAAGTCGGCGTTGCGCCGGGTCAGCGCGAAGTACGCCGGGGAGTACAGTTTCACCTTCACGATCTGCTTCTGCTTTTTGACGTCGTAGGTCGCGTCGGTCCACTGGTTGCCGCGCTGAACGAACGTGCGCTGATTCACGTTCTGTACACGCTTGGCGAGATCCTCGCTACGTTTTTTATCGGCTCCCTCTTGCTCTTTGTAGGCGTAGAAGTTGCCGACCTGGGCGTTGCTCTTCTGCGCCCTCGCCGTCTGCGACGTATTCACCGCCGATTCGCCCGAGCGTGGGGCAGAGGCGAGCGTCGTATTGTTCGCGTCGTAGGTGGCGACGGAATCTATCCCTTGCGGAATGAATCCCCCGCCCGAACCGGCTCCACCTCCCATACCGCCAACACGTGTCCGCAAAAGGGTTTCTTCCGTCGGTTCCGGCACGAATAGCGCGGTATAGGGAGTCAGGATGCCCCACTCTTTCGAGAGCGCGATGATCTGGTCAACCGCTTCCTTCTTCGCGGGACCGTCTTCTTTCAGGCGAACGTCGTCCATCAGGTAGCCGATCTTGCGACTCGCCCACAGGCGCGGCAGGAACCCGGCTCCAGTATCGACATCGGGTAGGGCACCGTTCAGGGCGAACGATTGCGGCTTGCCGTTCGCCTCGCCGGAAAGGATCAGCTTGATCGCCTTCGACGCGCCGGTGTATCGCCCGACGAGCACGAGTTGTCCGCCCGCGAACAGGTCCGGAAGATCCGCCGGTTTCGGGTAAATCTCGCCCGTGGTCGCCGCGCCGTCCTCCACGCTCAGTTTGAGATTTTCGAGTACGGCGGAACTGGTTTTCGCCACGAAGCGCGATGTTTTCACCTCAATATCTTCATCCGGGCGGACATAGTCGGCGTCCCCGCGAAGCGACTGCGCGACGGTGTCGAGGAACGGCACATCCACGTCGTTGCCGACGCCAAATACGAACGTGCGGGCTTTATTGCCGTTCTTTTCCACCGCGTGCTTGACGATCTGGTTGTGGCTCGTAGTGCCTACGGTCGGCATTCCGTCGGTGAAGAACAGGAGTGTGTTGCCGCTGGCACGTTCCGGGAACTGCGACAGCCCTTCTAGGAGTCCGTCGTGAATATTCGTCCCGCCGTCCGCGACGATGCCGTCCACGAACGCATTCGCCCGTTCGAGGTTCGCTTTGCTCGCTGTCACCGGGTCTGGCGAGAACTTTTCGACCGAGTCGCTGAATGTCACGACGTTGAACGAGTCCTGCGGGCGTAGTTTGCCGAGCGCGAACCGGAGCGTGGATTTCGCCTGCTCGATCTTCTTGCCCTGCATCGAGCCGGAGCGGTCCATAACGATCACCACGCGGCGCGGCGCGGCCTGTGCGTCGGGCTTGGCGAGCGTGGGCGAGGCGACGACCAGGAAGTAGCCGGACTGCCGCGCCCCCCCGGCGAGCGACGCCGTGTTCGGTAACGCCGCGTTGTAGGTAAGCATCGAAAGCGCGACGCTCCCCGCGCCTGCCTTCGGAGTGATGTAAAGATCAAACTCCGGGTTCTCGGTTAGCGTCGCGCCGTTCGTGGAATCGGTCTTCCAGGTCGCCACGGTCTGTGTCCCCTCGCGCTTCGTCTGCACGTCGTGGGTCGGCGAATACAGCGTGCCCACGCCATCCGCGACAGTAACCTTAACGGAAACGGACTGCGGACGGGCGGTTCCCGGAAGGTGCGGTCCGATCAACGTCCACGCGTACTTTTTGGCGTCGCCGTCACGCGGAAGCACGGTGACGAGTTTCAAGGTCAACTTGCGTTCGGAGTGCGGCGGGATCGGGAACAACCGGGCACGAAGCGCGGCGCGTCCACTGAACGTCAGCAGGGCGGGGTCCTTGCGCCGCCGGACGATCTCCTCATAGGTGCGGGTCGCTTCGTCCTGCTCCAACAGCCGCGCTTCCATCTTCTTTTCGCCGTCGTACATCGCGAACGACGAAACGCTCGCCCCGGCGGGGATCGGAAACACGAAATCGCCCTCGGCGTCGCGGTCGGA
>JACMMA010000696.1 GCA_014379275.1 Armatimonadota bacterium
AAAAAACGTACCCCGGTTTAGTCGCGAGGGGGCAACGCGTCGGCGGGGACGAAACCGCGCTCGTCCACGGGGACGCCCTCCTCCGCGAGCCGGGCTTTTTGTTCCGCGAAGTGAACCGGGGAGCGTTTGGCGATGCGCAGGTAGCCGTCGGAACCGACCACCCGGTGCCAGGGAACGTCGTCGGGGCAGTCGCCGAGCGCGAACCCGACCGTCCGCGCGGTAACGCCGACCGCCCGTCCTACCTCGCCGTAGCTCATCACCTTGCCGGCGGGAATGGCGCGGACGAACTCGAAGACGGTCTGGAAATCGTTCACGGCTGTGGCTCCGAAACCCGCTCCAGGAGGATGACATCGAGCCATGCGTCGAACTTGAACCCGACGCGGTGCAGTGTTCCGGCATCGACGAATCCGTAGCGGCGATGCAGCCGAAGCGACGGTTCGTTGTCGGCGGTTATCAGGGCGAGGATCGAGACGAAGCCGCGTCGGTCGGCTTCCACAAGGAGCGACGACAGGAGCGCGGAACCGATCCCCAGACTGTGCCAGTCGCAATGCACATACACCGATGCTTCCGCGGTGAAGCGGTAGCCCTCGCGGGGGATGTAGGGAGAAAGCGACGCATATCCCACGATCTGCCCGCCGTCCGCGTCCTCGGCGACCAGCGCGGGATAGGGAAGGCCGTTATGCGTTTCCATCCATTCGAGCTGCGCTTCTGGCTGGCGAGGCGTGGTCGCCATCGTGGCGGTCGTATCGGCTACTGCCCAGTTGTAAATGGCGCGGAGTGGCTCGCCGTCGCGTGGTTCGATCGGGCGGAGGATCACGGGGTGGGTTGGCATACAGGCATTTTACCGCGCGATTTAGCGGTTTCAATTACCCCGGGACTGCTATTTTTTGCCCTTGCGCTTTCGCCCAGCGCACCATGCTCATGTACTTCGGCGACTTCTTCGGGTCGTCGTCATACCATTCCATCGCGCCCCAGGAGCCCCACTTGCTCCAACTGCCGGTGGACGCGAACGCGCAGAAAAGGTCGCCGCCCGCCGCCTTGTAGCCGTCCAGAAACTGCGCGTATATTTTGCCCATGCGCTCGGTGCGGTTCGCTTCGTGGAACAGCTTGGTAATCTTGTCGTTGTTTTCCGCGCCCGCGATTCCGACCATGTGCTGCCCGCCCTCGTAACAGACCAGTTTCAACCCGTATTTATCGGCGACCGCTTTGTTGTCCGTGGTGAACTTCAGTGCTTCCGGCAGCGCGGTACTTTCCATATAATCCATCGCCTCATTCACGGACCACTTTTCCACCGCGGCGGCGTTCGGCGCCGCCTTGGGGTCGGGGGACGGTGCGCAACCGAAGTACGGCGCGATAGCGAGAACATCGGCGGATTTATACGCGTCCTCGAACTTCACGATCTGCTCCGCGACATAAGCGTTCCCGGCTTGTGTCGGGAGGACACGCACGATGCGATCCAGCCCGCCCCATTCCTTTTCCCAGATTTTGAAGATTTCCACGGAGCGACGCGCGGTATAGTGCCAACCGGCCTCCCACGGTTTTTCGCCGATCTTCGCCGCCATCCCTTTTTCCCCGGCATAGCGCGACTGCTCGAACTGCCCATTCCAGACTTCGTTCGAGTATTCGACGTAGACGCGGCGGTCGGGGGCGAGTTTCGCCTTCATCAGACGGGCGAACTCGCGCACGTATTCGTCGTCGGCTTTGTGCGGGATGCAGACCCAGGCGTCCGCGCCGAGGCGGTTCGAGAGAAGGCACATGGTTTCCGCCGCGACGCCTTTCTCGCTGAACGTCGCGGAGGCGAGAGTCGGACGGTCCGCCCATTTCTCCTGCTCGCTGCCGTTCGTATGCATCCAGTCCATGTAGCGCAGACACGAGACGCCCCGCCACCGCGCCAGAAACGCCGGGTGGAACGGATCCGTTTTGTAGGTTTTCTCGAATCCCGGCATGATCACGCGGATATTCTTGATGTAGTTCGCCGGGTCAGTTTCCCGCACCGCGAGAAAGAAACCACCCTTCGACGAATCCACTTTCACCACCATGCGCCCCGGCGTTTCGGAAACCACAGACGCCGCACCATTAAAAGTGATTTTACCGACGCCGTCATGCAACACCGTGTATTCGCCGCTGGGATAGTGCCCGCCCTCGATAGTGCAGAGCGGCGACTCCGCGAAACAGCCTGGTTCCAGTTTGGTGACGTAGCCGCTCTTGTCGAGGGTGAGTGCGGGACCCTTGCCCCAGCTTTCGCCGTTTTTCTGCGAGATCCACGGGCGCGACAGCCGGAAAACATCCACGAACGGCAGCTCCGAGTTCCAGTCGGCGGGACCGTTCAGATTGATTCCGAGACGCGGAAGGACCGTCTTCTTGGGTGCCAGCGGTTCCGCGGGGGCAGGCTTAAGTGCGGCTTGGGGATCGGCGGCGCTCTCGGCGTCCGTGCGGGCGGCACAGGCGAACGGCGACAGGATCAGGGCAGAATACGGCAGGGCGGCAAGGAGCCTGCGACGGGAAAGCGACATCAGTGAGTTTCCTTCGTTGGAGTTATAGAACACCGGAAGTGTACCATTTCGCGGCCGCCCTTGCCAAAGTAGTCCACGGGGCGGAGCACCGACCCGTCGTGCGGCCGCGTTCCCGGCAAGACGCACGCCCGGAATCATCACCACCGGCGTTCTCGTAATCGATGATTCCGGGCGCGAGCCTATACCGTCAGTGGATTATTATCAGCGGGCGCCGGAGAGGACGGCAGCGCCTCGCGGCTCCCGCGCTACGCCTTCTTCTCGGCCTTGGCGAGTGTGACTACCGCTTCCGCGACGGCGAAATACTTGTTTTCCGCCAGGTCGCGCACCGTCTTGATACCCAGGGCCTTCGCCAGTGCCTCGCCGTCGGCTTCCGAAATGCCGGAGATCACGGAGACCGGCATGTCGGCGATTTCGCTGAACTCCAATGTTTCCACCTTCTTATCGAAGAACTTGCTGATGTCTGCCATTGTTTTACATTCCTTTGTTTTGTCGGTTCACGAGAACGACGGATCGTCGTAAGTGGTCGCACGAGTGCGGCACACGTATCTAAGGTAACGCAAACGAGCGGGCAAAGTCAACCCCTGTGCTTGTATCCCCGCCAAAGTGGGTACAGGTGAAGTTGGAAAGACCTACCGGATCGAATGGAAACCAAACAAGCACCGCCCGTATTTTTAACCGACGCTGAAAAAACGCGTCTCATGTGTGAAGCGATCGCAGAAGCGGAGCAGGGCGTCTCCGAGGGCGAAGCCCCGATCGGATGCGTGATCGCGCTTACCGGCGAGAATGGCACAGCGACGATTGTCGCCCGCGGACATAACCGGGGCAACGCCCTGAAACGCAAAAACGCCCACGCCGAAATCATCGCCTTCGAGAACGGCGGTAGCGACGATTCCGGGCGCGAGCCGACGCTACCGATGGACGCCGAAAAGGTGATCCTCGTTTCCACGCTGGAGCCCTGCGTGATGTGTCTCGGCGCCGCGATGGAGTCGGGGGTGACGTACGTGCTGTTCGGGATGGATGCGCCGGCCGACAACGGCACCAAGCGCGTCAAGCCGCCCGAAAGCCCCGAATCTTCCAACCCGTATATAGAGGGGGGAATACTCGCGCAGGAATGCCGCGAACTTTTCGAGAAATGGCTTCATGGCAAGGAAGGGACCGAGCAAGCCAAATTCGTGGAACAACTGCTCGCTTTAACCCATGAACACGGAGCCGACAAGACCGACGGGGGAAGCAACGAGCCCAGCCAGCAGCGCGCCGCCGACAACGATTGACGATCTGCGGCGACGTCGGGAGGACCTGCGTCGCCGCTTTTTCGTCGGACCGAGCGACCCGGCGGCGCGTTCCGTGTGGCGCGTCTCGCAGATCTACTGGGTCGTGGTCCTCTACAGCGGCGTCTGGATCGTGTGCCGCGCCAACGGACTCGGCGGCGATGCCCTTCCGACCGGCTCCACCATCGCGCTGACAGTTTTGTTCGGCGTCGGCGCGATCCACCTGTTCCTTCGCTCCGCGCTCACGGTGCGTCGCGGCGGTTATGGATCGGAGCATTTCAGCCGCATCTCGTGGCTACATACCGCGATCGACCTCGCTCTGGTCGCGGCCACTGTGCGCGTTACCGGCGGCATTGAAAGCGGCATCTGGCCCCTGTTCTTCGTTATCTCCGTCGCCGAATCGGTGCTGGAACCGATACGCGAAGCGCGCTGGGTACGCATCGGCGTTTGTGTCGCCCTGGTTGCCGCCACGGTGCCCTTTCCTCTCCGAAGCGGAACCTGGGTGCTTGAACTGCTGACCCGCCTGATGTTTCTTGTCGCCGTGAGCACCGTCGCCCAACGACTGCGACAAAACGCCGACCGCGAAAAGAACGAGATCGCCTCGCTACGGGCCGAAATGGGGCTTTTGGAGGAGCGTTCCAACCTGTCGCGGGAGGTGCATGACGGCGTCGGCAATGCGCTCGCGGCATCGGTCCTCCGGCTCGAAGTCACCGCGCGGGTGCTCGCGAAACAGTCCGGGGCAGACGGGGAAACGCCGGTACTGCTCCGTGAGGAAGCACAGGCACTCCGCGACGCGATGAACGAGGTACGCGATTGGACGTTTTTCAACAAGCCGTGGAGCGCGTCTGGCGACGAACCGGCGGGGATCGGGATGCGTCTCGAAGCCGAAGTCGAGCGACTTTCCCGGCGGACCAATCTGCCGATGCGCGTCCGCGGCGCGGACGCATTGGACGACCTGCGTAGCGGCACGGCGCGTCTCGCGGTGCTCCGCATTGTGCAGGAAGCTTTGACCAACGCCGCCAAATACGCGACCGGTGCGACCGAGGCTCTGGTGACTATCGAGCGGGACGGTGACCGCCTCCTACTCACCGTGCGCGACGACGGCGAGGGCTTTGACACCGCAACCGCCTCCGCCGGAATCGGAATGACCTCGATGCGCGAGCGAGCGACGGGGCTCGGCGGTTCGCTCGACGTTGAAAGTACGCCGGGGCAGGGGACCACCGTGTCGGTGCGGCTCCCGCTTATGTGAGTTTTGTCTTCGAAGATTTTTCCTATGCAGTGAACCTTCTCTCGCCTTGTTCCGTCAACAGGTGCAGAAACGACGACCGATGCGAACCGAAAACGAAACCCTGCACGGTGCATTAGAAAACTCTGGAGCAAAACAACAAATGATGAAACTACGAAACTTTGTGGCGATGGGCGTGAGCCTCGCCGTTCTTGTCGGAACCCTTGCCGGTGTCACCAATGCCGCGTTCGCACAGGGTGCGGGCAAGCAGGGCATCGCGGCAGGCAAGCGCGAATCCCCGATGGCGGTCGGCTTGAAAGCTGCCGTACTGACCGAGACGCAGAAGGATCAGATCCAGGTAATTTCGAAGAAATATCGGGATGAACGCCGCTCCATCGTCAAGGAACTCAACCCCGACGCGGGCATGTCGGCGCAGGGTGAGCGAACGAAACAATCGCCCGATATGAAGGCAAAAATCGCCGATATCGAGACGAAGGAAATCACCGAGGTGAAAGCGGTGCTGACACCCGATCAACAAGCCAAGTTTCAAACCGCATACGATGGCGCGAAAGCTAGCCGCGGTAATAACGGCCCGCTTGATCAGATGATGGAGAAACTCGCACTCACCGACGAGCAGAAAGAGAAACTTTCCCCGATCCTGACCGAGACCACGGACGCGATGGCGAAGGTGCGACAGGACACGACGCTGGACCGACGCGCGAAGATGACCAAGATGGCGGATCTCTGGACCGCCACCAAGGAAAAGATTCGACCGATGTTGACCGCCGACCAGCAGAAGACGTTGGACGAGATGAAGGCACTACGCGGCGCGGGCAAGCGAAAAGCCAGAGGTGCGGGCGCGAAGTAGCGCGAACCGCGGCTAGGTCAGATGCCGGGGCGCGGAAGGGATCGATTTCCCGGCCGCGCCCTTTTGTTTTGCGGCGAAGAAAACGGGGCGGTGTCCGGCGATAATTGCCGGACGCCGCCCCGTTCATGCCCGGAAAGCCGTCCGAGTGTCTATGCCTCGTCGACATCCTCGCTTGTCTTGGAAACATCGATCACCTCGGCGGTTTTGACGCGGTCGCCCTCGCCCAGGTTGATCAGCCGCACGCCCGAGGTCGAACGCCCCGCCGTGGTCTTGATCTCTTCCGCCTTCATCCGGATCATGACGCCGTTCTCGGTGACGATCATCAGGCGCAAGTTCGGCTCCGACTCCTTCGACACCACCGTCGCGACGACAAGGCATTTGCCGGTGCGGTCGCCGGACAGGTTCATGGTGATAAGCCCTTTACCACCGCGCCCTTGTGAACGGTACGCGGAAAGCGGGGTTCGTTTCCCGAGCCCGAGTTCACTGATTACCAGCAGTTCCTGCGCGTCGGCGTCGCCGATCACCACGTCGGCGGAAACCACGCGGTCTTCCGGTCCGTTCAGCGTGATACCGCGCACCCCACCCGCCGCCCGCCCGCGACTCGGCACCCTGTCTTCGGGGAAGCGGATCGCCATACCGCGCTCGGTGGTTAAAATCACCTCGGCGGTCCCCGGTGTATGCTTGACCCATTTCAGCGCGTCGTCTCCTTCCAGGTCGAACGTCACCAGACCGTTCGCCCGAAGGTTGGCGTACTCGGCGACCGCGGTACGCTTGATCTCGCCGCACTCCGTCACCATCAGAAGGAAACCTTCGGCGGTGCGGAAGTCGCGAATCGGTACGGTCGCGGTAATCTTCTCGTCCGGCTGGATCTGGATCAGGTTGATCACCGCCGTGCCCATCGCTTGCCGCGACGCTTGCGGCACCTCGAACGCTTTAAGGCGATACACGCGCCCACGGTCCGTGAAGAACAGGATGTAATCGTGTGTCGAGGCGCGGAACAGATGCTCGAAGTTGTCCTCGTCGCGCGTTTTACCCGCCGTGACCCCCCGACCGCCGCGCTTCTGCGAGCGAAACGTGTCGTAATCCAGCCGCTTGATGTATCCGTCGCGGGTGATCGTGATCAACATCTGCTCTTCGGCGATCAAATCCTCAATATTGATCTC
>JACMMA010000107.1 GCA_014379275.1 Armatimonadota bacterium
ACGTGAATCATTTCGGCGATGGTATCGAAGTCCGCCGGGGTCGCGGCACGAATGGAAAAGTCGTTCATACGTTAGATGATTTACCGCAGTTACTGCCTTTTCCTGTTCACTGTTCGTTAAGGAATCTGCTATCATAGATCAACGGCTTGTGAGAAGGCGGTTTAACTTCGCTCGAATTCTCAGTCGGAAATGTTATGACAAGTGAAAATCCTGGAATCTCTCGTAAAGAGCGAACTATCGCGCGGCTGAAAGAGTTGGGCATCCCGACTATTGACTGGCTACCCCACATCGGAGATAGTGAAATCAAACTACGTCCGGCACGCGAGGTCGCGGAGCGTGCCGTGGCCCTATGCGCTTGTGCCGTACAGGCCGAAATGCTCCACACCGGGCAATCAGAGCCGTTCGCGTGGCGCTTGTTAGAGGAGACTGGCCTGGTTTCCGCGCTCTCGCCCGACGAACGGCAGTTCTTTGACGACCCGAAGCCTAGCGAGCAGATGGTGATCCAATTCGCGTGGCGATATGAGGCGTGCGCGGTCCTGCTCTGGTCGCTAGGCGAGTTGACGGAGCTACCTTACCCGACCGTGATTTGCGATGTTCCGCTGGTGGCGCGTACCGCCCGCGAACTCGCTAAGCCGGAGCGATTAAACGCCGTGGCGCTTCGATCCGAAGGAGAAATCCTCGACCAGTTAGACCTGACATACCGACTGCATTGGGCAGTCCGCGACGCGCAAATCAACGGACGCCCGACACCGAGAAGCCTAGATTCCGGTGTCGTCATGGAGCGGCATTTCGCTCTGAACTGGCTGACGGACGCCGAAAACACCCCCTGGGACGATACCGATACCAGTACGTAACCGGTGGTAAACTGATTCGGATTTGTAGCGATCAATTTATGAAAAACAAAATACTACTTTCCTTACCCAAGGGCGACAACGTCGGTATCGCCTTCTCCGGCGGCTTGGATACGTCCGCCGCAATTGCTTGGATGCGTCATTACGGCGCGGTTCCCTACACCTATACGGCGAACCTGGGGCAGCCGGACGAAGCGGACTACGACGAGATCACGCGCCGCGCGATGGCCTACGGCGCGGAAGCCGCCCGACTGGTGGACTGCCGCGATATGCTCGTTCAGGAAGGGCTCGTTGCACTCCAGTGCGGCGCATTCCACATCGAATCGGCGGGCAAACGGTATTTCAATACCACCCCCCTCGGTCGGTGTGTCACGGGAACCGTTTTGGTCCAGGCGATGCAGGAAGATGGTGTGGACATATGGGGTGACGGTTCGACCTACAAAGGCAACGACATCGAGCGGTTTTATCGCTACGGGCTGATGACAAATCCCAACCTGCGAATCTACAAACCGTGGCTGGATCAGGATTTCGTGCGCGAAATGGGCGGACGCAAAGAGATGAGCCAGTGGCTGACCGAGCATGAGTTCGACTACAAAATGAAGGCAGATAAAGCGTATAGCACGGATAGTAACATCTGGGGCGCGACGCACGAAGCCAAAGACCTGGAGTTTCTTTCCAACGGCTTTCGTATTGTCGAGCCGATCATGGGCGTCAAGTTCTGGGAGGATTCCGTGGCGATTGCCAGGGAGGAGGTTACCGTCCAATTCGAAGAAGGCTTACCGGTGTCGTTGAACGGTCAAACTTTTTCGTCCGCCGTGGATCTGGTGCTCGAAGCGAACGAAATCGGCGGGCGGCACGGTCTTGGCATGGCGGACCAGATCGAGAACCGCATCATCGAGGCGAAGAGTCGTGGGATTTATGAGGCTCCCGGTATGGCGCTGTTATTCCTCGCGTATGAGCGGCTGATCGCGGCGATTCACAACGAAGGCACCATCGACAATTACCGCACCATGGGGCGCAAATTAGGGCGTCTGCTCTACGAAGGGCGTTGGTTCGACCCGCAATCCCTGATGATCCGCGATACGTTGCAAAAATGGGTCGGACGTGCCGTCACGGGAACGGTGACCGTCGAACTGCGGCGCGGCGACGATTACTCCCTTCTAGATACTACCGGCCCGCATCTGACATACCAGCCGGAACGCCTTTCGATGGAACGTGTCGAAGAGGAACCATTCTCACCGTTGGACCGCATCGGGCAACTCGCTTTGCGCAACCTCGACATCCTGGATTCCCGCGAAAAATTGGCGGTATATAGCAAAGCGGGTGTCCTGCCGAGTGGCGGAATGCGCGGCCTTCTGAATGCCGCCCAGGGCATCGCTATTCCCGAGGTTTTGAACCTGCCGGAATCAGACACACGCGATTAAAATAACCGGTCCACGTCCTGGGCGAAACCTTTCAGATCGTCGGCCGTCTCGCCCCGTGGAGCACTAAGCGGGCAGAACCCGGTTCTGCCCGCAGTTTTCGTGACTTCTTAAACTTGCCTTAATCTGTATGAGATATTTTATACGAGACGTAGCGGGACATTTGGTTTTCCCGACGATACATAGGGTAAACACGACTCATGCGCTACCTACTTTTTCCGACTATTGGTTTGTTGTTGATCACCCTCGTCAATACGGCCTTCGCCCAAAACCCTGATCGTCCCGATCACACCCGAAAAACAGAAACACGACCGGCGGAACCGCGAGCCGCTCTCAAACTGCCACCCTGCCCGCTCGGAGTCACCGATCTCGGTTGGGACGATTTCTTCGTCAGTCCGGTCGGCCGTGGCGGTCTGCGATTGACCCCAAAAATCAAATCGCTCGACGGAAAACGGGTGCGTCTTTCAGGGTACATGGTGCGCCGCGAGGAACCGTTGCCCGGGGTGCTGATTTTGACCCCGTTCCCGATGAGCGTGGAGGAACACGAGTCTGGATTCGCGGATCTGCCACCCCAAGCTGTACGTGTCGTTCTTCCCTACGCCGCCAAGGAGCAGATTCCTCACACAACGCGCCCATTGCTGCTTACGGGAACTCTTTACGTCGGTCGCCGCGAGGAGTCTGAAGAATCGGCGAGCAGGTCTGTATCCTGGTTTCGTCTCACCCTGAACACGCCCGGTGCGCCGATGCCGGACAAAGCCCGAAAATCGGAGCCGTCGGCGAAGGCGAAACAGTGAAGTTCAACAAATCCATTGAACA
>JACMMA010000108.1 GCA_014379275.1 Armatimonadota bacterium
CGACCATTCGGGCGTCACGCGAAGGAGCGCGATTATTCATGGCGGAGAAGATCATCTGGGTTCCCGGTAGCACGAAAAAGGTATGCCAACTCACCGGCGAGACGGACCGGGAGCGCAAACGCCCGACCGTGAATGTCACCGAAACGCGGTTCGGGTTGCGCGGCACCGACCTCGGGGCGTCATTTGAGCACAACGGGCGGGTTTGTTTTTTGTTCGGCGACACGCACCCGAGCGGTCCGAACAACGAGTCGCGCCCGTTCGACGGCGACAGTCTCGCGTTCAGCCGCGCCACCGACCCCGAGGGCGACGTCCGGTTGTCGTTCGTGACCGCGCCCGACGGCGGCTACCGCGCCATCGCCGCGCCGGGCGTGTCGCTCAAAGGCTTCGAGGTCCCGACCGGCGGCGTGTCGCACGACGGGCAGATGTACGTCTTCTGCACCACGGACTCGCGCATTGTCCCCGGAATAAGGGGCGGTCATGGGGCGGTCGGTACTGCTCCGGTCCCGCGACGACGGCGCGACGTTCACGAACTGCGCCACGATCTCCCGCGACAAGATCATCTATATCGCGCCCGCCGCAATCACGAACCGTTTATGGAAAGGCGTGCCGCAGGAAGACGGACGCGGTCTGCTCCTGTTCGCGGCGAGCACGGAGTACCGGCGGAGCGACCCGTATCTCGCGTACCTGCCGCTCGCGGAGATCGAGAACCCGTCCGCGCTCCGCTACTTCGCCGGGCGTGACGCAAAGGGGATGCCGCGCTGGAGCAAGACGGAATCCGACGCGCAGGCGTTGTTTTCGCACCCCTGCATCGGCGAACTCTGCGTCACCTATAACCGCTTCCTGCGCCGCTGGCTGATGCTGTACAACTGCGAGGCGCACCGGGGCGTGCGGGGTATTCACTTCCGGGTCGCGGAGAAGCCGTGGGGTCCATGGTCCGAGTCCGACCTGCTGTTCGAACCGTGGCGGGACAAAGCCTACGGCGCGTATATACACGCCGCCGACAAATCGAAGGTACCCATAGACGCCGTCCACGATCCGGGTCGCGAAAACGATTGGGGCGGCGAATACGGACCCTACGTGGTGGAGCGGTTCACGCGTGGCGCGGCGGGTTCGACCACGATCTACTATGTGCTCTCGACCTGGAACCCGTACAACACGGTTTTGATGAAATCCACGCTACAGGTTGCCTGACGTGCCGGGATACCGGCGCACGATAAAATAAAAATACTGGCCATGCAAATCGAAGCCATCGTCTCCTCCTACGCCCTTAGCCGACACCATTTCGGCACCGGTAACGGTCCCGACCATCTCCTGAACAACGGTGTACGGGATGACTTGGAAGCGCAGGGACACGCCGTCACCGTAGATGAGGTCGTGCTCCCGGGCGAACTAGACACCGACGTGGAAGCGGTTTTTGGGGTCGCCAACGCCGTCGCAGAGCGTGTCCGAAAAGCCGTCCGCAACGGTCTTTTTCCGCTCGTTTTTGCCGGGAACTGTAACAGTGCCATCGGCGCGGTGGCGGGACTGGGCGCGGAAAATCTCGGCGTGATCTGGCTCGACTCGCACGGCGACTTTAACACGCCGGACACGACCGCTACCGGTTTCCTCGACGGTATGGGACTCGCGGTAATCGCCGGGCGGTGTTGGGGCAATATGGCGAAGCAAGTGCCCGGCTTCGCGCCTGTCCCGGAATCCCACATCGCGCATATCGGCGGCAACCAGTTCGACGCGGACGAGGAGAAACTGCTCCGTTCAACGGGAGCGCAGGTCATCACGGCTACCGAATACGGTGAAAATCGGAGCATGCCGGACCGGGCACTCGCCGCATTGTCGGACGCGGGAGTGCGTCACGTCTACCTGCACCTCGACCTGGACGTTCTAAACGCCGAAGAAGCCCCGGCGAACCACTACGGTAGCGAAGAAGCGTTGTCAGTCGCGTCGGTTGAGACTCTGATTCGCGCCGTGCGCGAGCGGTTCGCCATCACTGCGTGCGGCATTACTTCCTATAACCCCGACTGTGACCCCGAAAACCGAACCGTCCGGGCGACGGCGCGATTGACTCGCGCCATCCTTTCGACGCTTTGAACAATGCCAATCAGGTGTACCTTCCACGAATAATCACGCCCACTGAAGGAAACCATTATCCAACCTGTCGCCGCGGTTGTTCTGTCGGCTTTCGCGATGATCGTCGCTTCCTCCGCACACGCCCAGACGGTCAAACTGAAAACGACGCCGTTCCCCAACGGCACTGGGAGCATCGGGCTGGCTCCCGGATGGCAGGTCACCGACGCCTACCGGGGTTCGGTGGCCTGCACCGGTCCGGGGCAGCCGATCTGGCAACTCTACTCCTCGTCAGTGGTTGCCCCGACCGTCCAGTTCGCGAAACTCGCGCCGACGATGCTCGCCCTGTGAAAGTCCGGGCGACCAACGGTCAGGCACCGACCGAAGGGAGTGCCAGCGCGACGTTCGACAAGATCATCAACGACCGTCAGAAAAGCTACGACGAATACAAGTCCAGTCCCGCGAGCAGTGGTGAAGGGGGAGTTTCAACCGAAGGGGTTGCACCGGTTGGGTCCATCGGTGCAACCCCTTCGGTTGAAACTCGCGCCTCGCGGCGTTATACTGACGCTTGCCAATGGCGGTAAAATCTACCGATGTGTCGGTGAGGACCACCGACCCGAAAAGGAAACGTGCCGTTATGTCCCAATCTTCTGTGTCGCTCCTGTCGCAACGTGCGCTCAATGTCGCCCCGTCGCCTACGCTCGCTATCACCGCAAAGGCGAACCAACTCAAAGCCGACGGTCTGGATGTCGTCGCGTTCGGCGCGGGCGAGCCCGACTTCGACACCCCGCAACACGTCAAGGATGCGGCGGTGGACGCACTGGCGAAGGGCTTCACGAAATACACGCCGTCCGCCGGAATCCCCGCGCTGAAAAAAGCGATAGTCGAAAAGTTCGCGCGGGACAACGGCTTGACCTACGCGCCGAACCAGGTCATCGTTTCGTGCGGCGGGAAGCACTCCCTGTACAACATCTTTCAGGCGATGTGCGAGGAAGGCGACGAAGTCATCATCCCCGCACCGTACTGGGTGTCGTACCCGGAGCAGGTACGACTCGCCGGGGCACATCCCGTGATCATCCAGACGACCGATGCGACCGGTTTCGCGCCGTCCGTGGATCAGATCGAGGCGGCGATCACCCCGCGAACAAAAATCTTCGTGCTCAATTCGCCATCCAACCCGACCGGCGCGATGTGGCCCCGCGCCACCATCGAACGGCTGGCGGAACTCGCGGTGGAGCGTGACTTCTATGTCGTCTCCGACGAAATTTATGAGAAGATCGTCTACGACGGGAATGTCCCGATCTCTATCGCCGCGCTGAACCCGGAGATCGCCAAACGGACGATTATCGTCAACGGCATGTCGAAAACCTATTCCATGACCGGATGGCGCATCGGGTACGCCGCCGCGCTGGAAACGTCGATCATCTCCGCGATGGGGCGCATTCAGGACGCCGTGACCTCCAATCCGACCTCTATCGCGCAGTACGCCGCCGTCGCCGCGATGACCGGACCGCAGGAGTTCCTGAGCGACTGGCTCGTCGAGTTCGACCGCCGCCGCCACGTGATCACCGACGGGCTGAACGCGATCCCCGGCGTCACGTGCCTCAAGCCGGACGGCGCGTTCTACGTCTTCCCGAACGTTTCCGCGCTGTTCGGCAAAGCCACGCCGGACGGGAAAACCATTGGCAACTCGGACGATTTCGCGGATTACCTGCTATCGTCGGTTCAGGTCGCGGTCGTGCCCGGCTCCGGCTTCGGTGCGGGCGATTATGTCCGACTGTCCTACGCGACCTCGATGGGGGCGATTGAGAAGGGGATGGCGCGTATCGGGGACGCGGTCGGGAAATTGAGATGAGGGAGGACGCAGTAAAGTACCCCTCTCCCCCGGGTACCCCCTGGGTGCCCGGGGGAGAGGGGTACTTCTCCGGCAAGCGCATCGCCGTAATCGGACTCGCCGCCACCGGACTCGCCACCGCCCGCATCCTGAGCGAGCGCGGCGCGATCGTCACCGTGTACGACGGCAAACCGGAAGACAAACTGGACCCCGCCCGCGTCGCCGAGGCGGAGGGGATCGGGGGTGTGCATCTGGCATTGGGGGTTGCCGAACCGGACTGGGGCGGGACCGATCTCGTCGTTCCCTCGCCGGGCGTGCCGAAGTGGGCGGCTTCGATCGCGGGGGCGTTCGCGCGGGGGATACCGGTCTGGTCGGAGATCGAGGTCGCGTACCGTTTAGCGGTCGCGCCGATCCTGGCGATCACGGGCACGAACGGCAAGACGACAACCACCGCGCTCGTCGGCGCGATCTGCCGGGAGGCGGGCTTGAACACGTGGGTGGCTGGGAACATCGCCGAGGACGAGGGCAAGCGCACGCCGCTGATTGTCGCGGCGGTCGAATGCCCGGCGGACGGCGTGATCGTCGCCGAGATCTCGTCGTTTCAGTTGGAGCACGTGCATACGTTCCGCCCGAAAGTCGCGGCATGGCTGAACCTGTCGGTGGACCACATGGACCGCTACGCTGATATGAATGAGTACGCCGAAGCCAAAGCAAAAATCTTCGCCGCACAGACAGAGGATGATTTCAAAATAATTAACTCTGACGATGATATGGTAAGAGAGTCCAGCCGGAACATTGGCAAAGGGATCGGTAAACACTTCACCTTAAAGAGTATCGCGCAAATTTACTCGGAACAATCGGGCTACTTACACGGCAACTTTGCCTACATTGAAGGTAAGCAGCATTCTTTCAACGCCTCACCGAAGGGTGATGTCAAATCCACAGCGTCAAAGTTTATCTGTATCGGGGGCGAACCTGTCATTGACTTTCTCTCGCTTCAAATAACTGGGAACCACAATGTCCGAAATGCTATGGCGGCGTTGCTAATGGTTGCCGCTATTGGTATTAAGAAAGAGTTTGCTGTTAAGGCAATTGAAGCGTTTCGTGGAGTCGCGCACCGAATGGAGTTCGTCGCGGACGTTGCCGGGGTGCGCTATATCAACAACTCGATGTGTACCAACCCCGCCGCCGTGGAAGCGTCCGTGTCGGCAATCGAAACGCCGCTGGTCGCGATCGCGGGCGGCGTCCACAAGGGCGGCGACCTGACCCCGATGTACGATTCGTTGAAGCGCAACGCCCGCAAGGTCGTGCTCATCGGCGCGGCAAAGCAGGAGATCGCGGATGGCTTGCGCACCGCCGGGATGGACGCGGGCGACGTGTCATCAGCGGATTCGCTCCCCGACGCGGTGACAATGGCGGCGTCGCTGGCGGATGCGGGCGACACGGTGATGCTGGTGCCGGGTTGCGCATCGTTTGACATGTTTTCCGGGTTCGAGGAGCGGGGGGCGGTCTTCCGGGACGCGGTGCGCGGACTGGAGTCAAACACCGATTGAACCCGTACCGACTCCCCGACACGCCCCGCGTCCGCACCGCGCTCACTCACCGGTCCGCGACCACGACCGTTTCCGAAAGCAACGAGCGGCTGGAATTTCTGGGGGACGCGCTGCTGTCGGCGTTCGTCGCGCGGTTCCTGCTGGAAAACCTGCCGCCGGAAACGGACGAGGGGACGCTGTCGCGGGCGCGTACCCGCATCGTCCGGCGCGAAACGCTGGCGAAGGCGGCGCGGGATCTGGGGCTTGCCGAGCGGCTTGTGATGGGGGCGGGCGAGATCAAGGATAACCGCCAGACGGGGGAGTCGCCGCTCGCCGACGCCTACGAAGCGGTGATCGCGGCGTTGTTCCTGGATGCCGGGTACGACGCCTCGGAAAAGTTCGTGCGCGAAACGCTGGCGGACGCGCTCCGCGATGTGGTAGAAAGCCCGCCCACGCCGGACGCGAAAACGGAACTGCAAATCCGCCTGCAAGCGGCGGGGAAAGGCTTACCGCGCTACGCCATCTTAGCCGAAACCGGCACGGGGCAGAACATCGTGTTCACGGCGGCGGTGTACGCGGATGGCAACGACGAACCGCTCGGCGAGGGCGCGGGTGCCAATAAGCGGGCGGCACAGACGGAAGCGGCGAAGGCTGCGTTGACCGGGTTGCCCGCATGACGGTACTGCTTCACGTCAGTCTGTTTATCGTTTGCGACGACCGGGTTCTTCTTGTACAAGAAGCCGACCCCGAAGACGAAGAACGATGGAACCTGCCGGGTGGAAACGTCGAACCTGGCGAAGCCGTCACCGATGGGGCCGTGCGGGAAGCGTTGGAAGAGACGGGGCTTTCGGTAACGTTGACGTCTCTGGTCGGTGTGTACTCGCGGATCGGGACGCCGGAGAAACGTGCTATCCGCTTCGTGTTCCGTGCCGATAACAAGACCGGCACGCCCACCATCGGCGACGGCGTTTTAGCCGTGCAATGGCTTTCGCGTTCCGACCTCGCCATTTTTCCTGATGAATGGCTCCTCGGGAACACGTTACGGCGCATTTTAGAGGACGGGTTTAATGGGATCAGCAATCCTCTGTCGGTTCTCTGTGACCACGACTGAAAACTCACGGTGTCTTATCCGCGGCAACTCCGCGACGAAGCGATACCGGTTGTCATAACCGTTGGCGTCCAGCGTTTCCAGTGCAGAAATCGTGTCCGCCATTTGCGAATCGGTTATCGTACCATCGTGTTCGCGGATAAAGCCGACTGCCCAGGAATGAGAGGCAACCCGGCGTTCGTATAACGTGTCATCGAGATCGAAAAGTACGGCGCGAATGTTCATCAGGTTTAAAGGGTTCTCCCGGCGTCCTGCTCCTCCTGGGTCCGGTCGAGGTCGGCGACGATGGTGGAAACGAGATCCGCATAATGCGGTGCGGCACCGGCGACGAACGATAGATTCAGGCGGGCGACGAGCGGAACGATAATCCGGTATCCCATCCGCTCGGCGTCGTCAGGCGTCATTTCCCAGCGGCGGATGGCGAATCGGCGCAGAAGGGATTGCTCGCCAGGTGTCAGCACGTCGGCGGGCGGGACCACGGTATCGGGAAGGTGGGCGGTTTTGAACTGCGCGGACTGGGCTTTAGCGGCGTCTTCCTTTTTCTTGCCCCACGCGAAGCCGAGCGTTTTCGCCTCGCGCTCGCGAATCACCACGGTCCCGGCTGCCATGTCCCCGAGTCGTTTATACTGCGGATGAAAGAAGATCGCCCCTGCGCCGAACGCATACGACACGGGTAGGAAGTCGGCTAGGCGGACCAGATTCCGGGTAGCTACGGAGAAAAAGTCCACGGGACGACCGCCGTCGCGCACGACTCGCAAGCCGAAAAACTTTTTACCCGGTGTTTGCCCGTTCCAAAGAGTCTCAAACAGGATAAAATATCCGAAGAGCAGAAGAAAACCTCCGACAATAAGAATGATCTCTATCACCGACGGGATGCCCAGCCATTTCAACCAGATTGAAGCGATACCGCCGACGATCGCAAGAGCGATGAAGATGCCCAATTGAATCGTCATATCCAGGAGAACTGCGCCAAACCGGGTGCCGATTCCCGCGGGCTCCAGGGTGAGGGGGATATTTTCCGGTGTTAAAACTTCGATTGTTCTTGCCATACTGAGACTGACCCTTTAGCGGACGAAACGTTACCTATGACTATTCCGGCGACTCCCCCCACGACCACGAAAAACGCGCCGAATGCGCCGTCCGCCGCTGCTTTGAGCGGTTGGATCGAAACACACAAGCCTGCCTGGGATGATCTGGCGCGTATTTTGAACGCGGCGGGTGCCGGTCGAAACGGGGTCCGCTCGCTCCCACGTGCCGACCTGAAATCACTGGGACCCTTATACCGCCGTGCCGCGAGCGATCTCGCGTATGCGCGGTTGCGGGGCGCCGACTCCGCGCTGTTACTGTACCTGAATGGTTTGGTGACACGGGCGCACGGTACGCTGTACGCAGACAAAAATCCCGGCTGGTCGCGCCTGTTCGAGTTCGTAACGACCGGCTTTCCCCGCCTTCTACGCCGCAAACAACTCTATGTTCTCTCTGCCGCACTCATGGTCCTGCTTGGCGCGTGTGTCGCCGCTGTCATGGTCGCAATCGAGCCGGCAAACCTTCGTCTCGTGGTGCCCGCTCAGTTCGCCGACAATGATTCGTACTATGCCGAGCGGGAAAGAAATCCCCAGTATGACGCCCCCGACGAGGCAAAGCCGGTGTTCGCGGCGGGACTGATGGTGAACAATATCCGGGTAGCGATTCTGGCATTCGCCGCCGGGACGCTGGGCGGTTTTCCCACCCTTTTTCTACTATTCTACAACGGAATGCCGCTCGGCGGCTTGGCAATGCAACAACATCTCGCGGGACGCGATGTTTTGTTCTGGTCGCTCATTCTCCCGCATGGGGTGATCGAACTCACGGCAATCATTATCGGCGGCGCGGCAGGAATGGTAATCGGTCATGCCCTAATCGCTCCAGGCGAGCGGACGCGCAAAGAGGCTCTGGCGACGGCGGGCAAGGAGGCGGTGCGCTTGCTCCTGGGGACCGTGCCGCTGTTCATCGCCGCCGGTTTCATCGAGGCGTTTATCACGCCATCCGCGCTCTCGAAGGAACTGAAACTCGGCTTCGCGGTTTTGACGGCTATCTTCCTTCTAGCGTACTTCCGTGCCGGTTACGATCAGGATCTGGAACTAACCGCGCCGTCGAAGCCGTCTTAGATACCGAAACCCGGAAAGAATCCGCAACACTATGAAAAAATCCCTGATACTATTTTGCGCCTCTGTGTTCGTACTGGCGACGTCATCCGCTGTGTTCGCCCGCCCCGAGGCGAAGCCGTCTTGCCCGATCATGAAGCACGCGGTCAGTAAAGTGGACCCGAAAATGTCCACGGTCTACAAAGGCAAAACATTCTATTACTGTTGTGCCGGTTGCAAGCCCGCCTTCGAGAAAATGACCGACAAAGAAAAGGTTGCTTTGATGAAATACGGCGTGGATGTCAAGAAGCCCGGCGCGAAGAAATCTACCACACCGGTCAAAAACGCGAAGAAATCTGCGTAACGTTGGAGTCCCCCGCCCCAATATTGGGGCGGGGGGCATCTACGACTTTCTAACAACGTGAAGCACGAAGCGCGTTTCCTGCGTTTCGTGCTCCGTGCTATCTAGCGCCCCGAATACCTGCTCAGCATTCGCGCGTGTCGCCGCCATCACTTCGATATGTGCTGTCTCAGGAATCTGCCACTGCGACGAGTACAACCGGCTGTCCAGGTCCGACAGCATCGCGGCGATAGAAACCATGCGTGTCCATTCCCATGCGGGTGGGGAAACCGTCTCGACATCGGTCGCGCCGTATTCGGATTCGAGAAACGGGAGAACGTCGGCGTGGGTGTTCCGGACCCCGGGGTGGCGGGGGAGCAGGCCGCGCCGCTGCCCTTCGGTCATGTAGAAGTCGCGTACCTGTGATTTAGAGCGGTCTTCATATCCCAGAAGGAAGACGCCGCCGGGCGCGAGAACCCGCCATATTTCCGCGATGACTTTTTTCCAGTCCGCAATCAAATGCAGGACGTGAACCGCCAAGATCGCCCCGAATTGCGCATCGGGAAACGGAAGGGCCCGGAGATCGGTCGTCACCAGCACCGGCTGCGGAAACCCCGATTGCAGACGACGTAGTTCTGCCAACATTTCCGGGGAAACGTCCGCACCAGTCACCTGAGGGTGGTGTTTTATTAGCGCACGGGTGAATCGCCCGGTGCCACAACCGGCGTCCAGAATCCATTCGTTCGGTTCCACTAAACTTGCGATGTACCGCGCCACTTCGTCCGCGACCTCGCCTGGTAGGGGGCGTGTCCGCTCGTACTGGGCCGCGACACGGTCGAACGATAAGGGTTCGGAAAGTGGGCTACTCATGTCCCGCCTTTTCCCCGGCGAGGAGCGATAGGGCGTGCGGCAGAAGCGGCAACAGAACCGACATCCCGTCTTTTGCGCCGCTCGGACTCCCGGGCAGGTTGACGATGAACGTGCCGCCATAGATGCCTGCTACGCCCCGACCAAGAGCCGCGGTCGGCACGGAGCGCAGTCCATCGGCGCGGAGGATCTCGGCGATTCCGGGGGCGTTTTTGTCTAAGATAGAAACCGTAGCTTCCGGGGTAACATCGCGCGGCGCGAAGCCGGTGCCTCCGGTAGTCAGGATGAGGTCGCAACCGCCGTCGCTCATTGCGAGGAGTTGGTCTGCGATTTCGCCCTCGTCGTCCGGGACCACGAGATGATAAACGACTTCATAGTCGCTGAGGGGCAGGCACGATACTATGGCGGGTCCGGAGACGTCTTCGCGATCCCCCGCATAACACCGGTCTGAAACGGTCAGGATTCCCACACGGTACATGCCCTTTCTTTCGGCAGATACCGCCCTATATCCTGCCGCCGTCTTTGGGACTCTGTTATGATTTCGTTTTTCTTTTCGTCCTTCGCGGACGGCGCCAACGCATCGTTGGATCGTTGGACCTGCGGTGCTGAGACTACGTAAGACTTCACGCGAGCCGGGCTAGCCCTTGCTATTTTCCCGCGAATCTGACGGCCACGGTTTCAACATTTCATGTTGAAACCGGGGCCGTCAGATTCGCGGGAAAATAGCAAGGGCTAGCCCGGCTCGCGTGAAGTCTTACGTAGTCTCAGCACCGCAGGTGAAACCGATCCAACGATGCGTTGGCGCCGTCCGCGAAGGACGAAAAGAAAAACGAAATCATAACAGAGTCCCAAAGACGGCGGCAGGATATAG
>JACMMA010000697.1 GCA_014379275.1 Armatimonadota bacterium
ATTGCGCTCGCACAGAAAGCCTACGCCCGCACCGAATCGGAGGGTCATCGCCGGATGGCGTCGCTCCACAACGGTCGCCGCGACAACCTCGAAATTTACCCCAATCTCTGGGCGGGCGTTGGGCTGGTGCGTGGCGGCGCGGGGACAGCTCTGGTCGGATCCGGCGAATCCATCGCCCGACTCATGCGAGAGTATGTCGAACTCGGCATCGACACCTTTGTGTTGTCCGGGTATCCGTCTTTGGAGGAAGCCTACGCCTGTGCGGAGTGGGTGTTTCCGCACCTCAACCTGCGCCGCCCGGACGCCTCGCCGTTCAACACTCACGCCGTCCCGCCCGGTCGTTTCGGCTACCCGAACGCGACCTCGCATTCGCTCAACCCGTCTCCGTCCCCGAAAGACGAACTCGCCCGTTAGAAAGAAAGGTTACCCACGTTATGAAGAACCTGTCCACAAGTAATCGCGCCGCTCGCGCACTCACCACTGCGAAACGCTCCGCTGCCGGAACATACCGTTCCGCCGCGTTTACGCTTATTGAACTGCTCGTTGTGATCGCAATTATCGCTATACTCGCCGCGATACTGTTTCCCGTCTTCGCTCAGGCGCGGGAGAAAGCACGGCAATCGACCTGCCTGTCGAACGAAAAGCAACTCGGCCTCGCGATCCTGGGCTATGTGCAGGATTACGACGAAACGTTCCCCCCGGCGAACGTGCCCTCGCCACCAAGCGCCCTGGCCGGGACGGTCAACTCGCGTTTACACTGGTATGCCCTCGTCGAGCCGTATGTGAAAGGCGGATACAACCGCACCGATGCCAGTTCCGTTGTGTCGGGGGCCACTACCACGGCGGGCAAAAGCATCAGCGTTTATTTTTGCCCGAATTATGACAAACCGTATCGCGCGTTCGGGGTCAATCCGTCGTGGAGTTACGTCCTGAACGGGAACTATGCCCCGCCCCGTGCCCAGAACGAAACCGCGCCGGACATTCCGGTCGAGTGGGCGGAGCAGCCGATCAGTACGCTAGCCGATCTGAAGGCACCGTCTCAGGTGGTCGCACTGGCGGAGGGCGCGGGACAGCGCGTGTACACGATGGGCAACGACACGGACGATTATACCGATCCGCGCACCGGGAACGTTCTGGCATACGCGACCACGAATCCGGTCAAGGATAACTCACTGACATATGTTTATGCCCGTGACCGGCATAGCGGTGGGGCGAGCTATCTGCTTTTCGACGGTCACGCGAAATGGTTCAAGGCACCGAACGGCAACTTCACTCAGGGCGCGACGTATATCGACGACGTTCCTGTGGCGGGGACCAGAGGGGTCGCCTACCGACAAAGCCTCGCGCCGAATGCGCAGGCGTGGTTTCGCGAGGATTAACATATGGTAACTATCAATAACATGCCGCTCCGTCTACTGGCTTTCATCCTTCTCGCCTTGGTAGGGAGCGGTTGTGGGCAACAACGCCTTTCCGCAGGGGGAGCATCCGCTTCCCCCGCGACCGAAGTTCATCAAGCCATCCGTATCGGGTACCAGAAGTCGGGGGCGATGGATGTTCTGCGGCTGAAAGGCGACCTGGAAAAGAAACTCGCGCCGCTGGGCGTCGAAGTCGAGTGGATCAACTTCGCCGCCGGTCCGCAAACCCTGGAAGCACTCGCGGTCGGGAGCGTGGATTTCAGCAGCATGGGAGATGCCCCGTTGATATTCGCCCAGGCGGCGAATATACCGCTCGTCTATGTGGCAAACACGCCGCCCGGTGACGGCGCGAGCCGAGCGATCCTGGTCCCCCCCGACAGCAAAATACGCTCGGTCAGCGATCTGAAAGGAAAACGGATCGGGATACAGAAAGCCACCGGCACGCATAACTTTCTGGTGCAAGCATTGGATAGGGCGGAAGTACCCTACAGCGCGATTCAACCGCAATATCTCGCCCCGGCGGACGGGCGGGTCGCGTTCGAGTCGGGCACGATCGACGCGTGGGCGATCTGGGACCCGTACCTCGCCGCCGCCGAGCAGGACATGAAAGCGCGGGTGATCGTGGATGGGAGCGGCATCGTTTCGGCGGGCGGCTTTTATGTTTCCACCCGACCGTTCGCGGTGAACCACCCGGACTGGATTCGGGTGACCCTGACGGAGATCGAAAAAGCGAGCATCTGGTCGCGGGACCATCCCCACGAAGCCGCCGTGCTTCTCGCGCCGACGATGGGGGTGAGTGTGGATAAGCTGGAAGCGATACAAAAGCGAACACGTAAGGGGAAACGCTACATCGGCTATCGCCCGATAGATGACGAAGTGGTGCGGACACAGCAGGAAGTGGCGGAGAATTTCTATCGCATCGGTCTGCTCCCGAAAAAGGTGGACGTGAAAACGGGGCTTCTGACGAAGGAGCAGTACGCGGCACTCCTGCCGCCCGTCGCAATAGGGCAGAAAGCCGTGTTAACGGGAGAAAAAGCCGTGGCGAAAGCGGGACCGTAGTATGTCTCCCTGTTCCCCCGCCCCCTCCCGTGTTTCCTCCCACCCCCGGCACCCAGAGGGTACCCGGGGGAGGGAGAAAAAAGCGAAAACAAGAAAGCGAAACAACAGTGAGTAATGAAGTATCGATACCGAGCGTCCCAACGGGACGCTCGGGGCTGAAAGTCAGCAACCTGTGTCTGGGGGCGATGAACTTCGGCGAATCTACCTCGGAGGAGGACTCGCTGAAGATTCTGAACGAAGCGCATGCTGTCGGGGTTTCCTTCTGGGACACCGCGAACGTGTACGGCAAAGGGCGGAGCGAAGAGATCATCGGAGCGGCGTTCGAAAAGTTCGGCTTCCGGGACGCCGTCGTATTGGCAACCAAAGCGCACGGCGTGATGGGAGACGGCGCGAACGACCGGGGATTATCGCGCCGTCATCTTCGCCATGCGGTCGAGGCGAGTCTGCGGCGTCTGCGCACCGACTATATCGACCTGTTCCAACTGCATCGCTACGACCCCTCTACCCCGTTCGAGGAAACCGCGCAGACGCTGGACACTCTGGTGCGCGAGGGCAAGATTCGCTACTGGGGGACGAGCACGTTTGCTTCGTGGCAGATGGCGGAAGCCGCCTGGCAGGCACGGTCGCGCCACTGGGTAGAACCGATCAGCGATCAATCGCCCTACAACATTCTCGACCGGCGTATCGAGAACGACCGGGCGGGTTTTCTACGGAAAGAGGGGTGG
>JACMMA010000698.1 GCA_014379275.1 Armatimonadota bacterium
CTTGGAGCAGAGTGTTTCCGGTCAGAACGGCTTTGTCCGCTTCGAGCCGGATCGTTTTCGCCGGGGAAACGGCGGGAGCGGTAATCACCGCGGCTTGCGCAGGGAACGGTTCGACTTTATCGGCTCGCGTCGCGTTGCAACCGCTTATCGGCAGCAAGAGGAGGGCGGAGACGGCGAGGGCAAACGGGACGTTGTTCATTCCCGAATGATAACACCGTTATGAAAACACGTCAACTGCAACAAGGTTTGTTTCATGAAACGAAACGGGAAAAGCGTATATTTTTCAGCGAATTGGCGCGTGTTTGCATCGGGCGATTACATTCCCCCGAAAACAAAAGGCAGACATCCGGTAATCGGATGCCTGCCTGTATTGGTTTCGTTTTGATGTTGTATATTCGTTATGTAGTTGTCACTATGCGGTTGTCGGTATTCAGTTTTGCTCACTATTCAGTTGTCTCTATGTGATTGTATGTGATCTCTATCTATCCTTCGGCGATGTTTGCTTCACCGCTCACACTCCAGTTATGCCCGCTGACGCCACAGGTTAAACGTGATTCGCAAAAAACTTTGTCCCCGCCCCCAAATATTAACGTGACCGCGACGACATCAGGAAACAGGCGCGATGGGAATAGCGGCTACCCCGTGTTAAAATCCATTCGTGGAACCGATCTATCACCTCACCGGGCGACGCGACTGGGAAGATGCCATCGCGAACGACCGCCCCTATACCCTGTCGACGCTGGGAAAAACACTGGATGAAGTCGGGTTCATTCACTGCTCGTTCGCAGGGCAGGTCGCCCGCGTCGCCAACCACTTCTACCGCGATCAGGTCGGATTGGTGTTGCTGACGATCGATCCCGCCCTACTGCAAAGCCCGGTCAATGTCGAGTCTGTCGCGGGCACCGACGAAAAGTTTCCCCATATATACGGTCCGCTCCACCGCGGAGCCGTCGTCGCGGTCCGGGAGTTCGCGCCCGGTCCCGACGGCGTTTTCGTGTTCGCCCCGTAGCCCGAATCGAAACACTCGTATGCGAAACGTTGTCCCTCCGAAAAAAAGCACGTCCTATACCTTGCTCCGATGGCTTCGGGCGATGACGGCGTTTGGCGTCCTGTTCGCGTGTTGCGCCGGGTGCGCCGGCAACGACCCGCCCGAACCCGCGTATCAGAATATATTCATCGCCAAAACCTCGCCGAAACGAACCCACGTAGCGACGTTCTACAACTACTCGAAGGGCGGCGGGAGTGGATTCCTCGGCGCGACCGTTACGCGCCCGCTGTATGTGAACGTCCGGCGGCGTGTCGGATGCCGAGCGTGCGGCGGCGCAAAGAGACGGCGGGGCGAACTAACAATGTAGCCGCACGTGGGACGAAATCGTGTGACATATTCACACCTGCGCCGCAACATCCCACGCCCCGGAGAATTAAGAGGCGATTCACCTGATCGAACTGCCGGAAGCCGCGTACCGCGCCGCGATTGCCTTTATGCCCGCGGAGCGCGCCCGACTGGTGACCGCGACCTTCCTTGCCGCCGAAGCCGTCCTGCCGGGCACGGATGACGACCCGCCGTTAAACCAGTATCATCTCGACGCCCTCCGGGAAGCAATCGGTGAGGAAGAAGCCGGTCTTACCGATTCTGACCCACAAAAGCGGACATTAAAATCTTCCGCTTTTATGGCTCAGCACGAACACGGCGCACCGCCCCTGCCAGCCTTTTCCCGTCCATTCCCGGCTGTTGACGCCGCGCCCGCCGTGCGACTCGATAGTCCTACCGTTCCACACTAGCGCGATATGCCCGATACCCATCCGCCCGGTGACCGGGTTCCGCGCCGCGAGCGTGATCGCGACCCGGAGCACGCCGTCGGTCCGTCTGCCCGAGTCTACCGTACTCCGCTTGAACCCCGACTTTTTCAGCCATTCGGATAGGTGCCACGTCCCTAACCCCACGATGTCGCGGGCGATGACCGAGCGAAGCGGTGTCGGGGTGACGTTGCTCAGCAGCCAGCCGACATATCCCGAGCAGTCGATGTTTTCCGGCGTGTCGCCCACCGCGCATTTCGCGCCGAGCCGGTAGCCGACTTCGCCGATCAGCCGCTTGTGTAGCGACACCAGCGCCGCCAGGTCGAGTGCGAGCGTGGCGAACGGATACTCCGCCGACCCCGCCGCCAGATACGCCGCGCCCGGTCGCACCCCCGACCCGCGCGAGAAAACCCAGATTGCGGGAAGCGGGAACGGCGTCGCCGCAACCCCGTCCGTACCGTCCCCAGAAAACGCCTCGCCGCCCGTGTCGGACGGCTTCAACTTTTCGGTAATCATTCGTGTTTCTGTTCCTTTCCACGCGTCCCGCTCGCTAAGCGTTCCGCGCCAGGTAAAGTCGCGTCAGGGTCACTACGTCCCCGAACGTATCGTAGAAAACACCGCGCACGGTGTAGGTGGTGAAATCAGAGGCATTGACGCTTGATCGGTTTGAGGAAGGCAGGTCTATGGAATCGCCGAGCAGAGGCGCACCGCCGCCGGGTACGATAAACTCTCCCGCGACCCGTAGAAGATAAGCCGGTTTCGCCCACGGCGACGTTTCCGCGGACGTGAACCGGGACGCGTAGTCGGCGAAGTCGGAAACGCTCAATCGGCCTTTGATGATATACGATGAGCCACTCCGCCGGTACGTGTACGATGTCGCGGTCGCCGCGAACGCCCGCGCGATATTGAGCGCGACCTGTTTGCCCCGTAATGTCGGGGCGCCGATGATGATGGACATTTCTGGTTCTCTCCTGTTCCTCGCTCGCCGGATTCTCCCTCCCCCCGTTTCCCGCATACCCCCTCCTGCTCCCCCTCTCTCATTCCGATGAGGGAGGGAAACGGGGGGAGGGAGAAACAGACTCCGGTATTCCGAGCCAGTCGCGGATCCACATTTCCGTCGGGGCGACGACCTGCCCGGTGATCATGCCCTCGACCAGTTCGCGCCGCGCCGCGAGTTCCGCCGGGGACAGGTTCGGGAACGAAATCACCGGGGTGGCGACGCCGTAGCCGACCGTGTACTGGGCGATTCGAGCGGCGACCTGCGCGGAAAGGCACTGCGCTATATCGGAACGGAGTGACTGCACCCAGTCGCATAGCACGTCGGCGTGGACCCGCGCCGACGCCAGCGAGCCGGTCGCGCCCTGCGTGGTCATGTCCTGGCCCAGGATCGCGCGGGCGATCTGCGTGTCCTCGTATTCGATTTTTGTCAAATACGCGCGCGCCGGTTCCACCCGCCCGGCGTCCAGGTCATAGCCGATAGTCACGCCGTGCGGCACAACGATCGACGTTTCGCTTTGCAGCGTTCCCAGCCGCGCCGAAAGCTCGTCGATCTGCTTTTGTGTCCAGTTGGTCGGTACGGTCGCGACCGGGGTCGGGACGCCGAACCGGTCCAGGCCCTGTAGCCACATCCGCCGCACAGAGTCTTTCTCCGCGAACGACCGGTAGGCGGCGACAAGGTCCGACTCGCCGTACGGGTTGCCGTACCGCTTCTGGTACGTGTACCAGACGAACCGCGACGCGGGAAAAAGGATCTCCGCGGAAACTCCGTTTCCGCTGTGCCCGCCTTCCAGCAACTCGACCGCGACTACGTCGCCCGATTCCCCGGCGACCGCCGCGAACCGGCGCGGGTCGTGCCATTTCACGGCGGCGAGTGTCCCGTCCTGTGCGAACACCAACTCTCCCACCGCGTAGCCCATCGAAAGCGCGTCCAGCGCACCGGTGACCAGACCCGCCACGCCGCCCGGAATCGCGTTCAATTGGGTGCGTGCACTGTCCGCCGCGCGCTTCGCGTCCGGGGAGTCGTCGCCGGGGCGGATCTGCGCCGTTTCGGACAGCACGGATAGCCGCTTCGTGGTCAAACAGGCGCGGATCTGCCCGTCCCGCTCCATGCGCCGGAACGTGTCCAGCCCGCCGGGCGGGTATGTCCCGTCGCTTATTTGTTCGTAATGCGACGCAGAGACGCGCCCGCCGCTCGTGCGAACGCGTAGCGGTACGCGCTCCGCAGGAGCCGCGACCGGAGATGTGCCGCCGTTTTGCGAAAACGCGTTTTCGCGCGTGCGTACTTGAAATGTATTTCGGATTCCTTGGAGTAACGTCCCGACCATTCTAAATCCCTGTCCTTTCGTGATCCGCCTGACGCGACCACAAACCCGCCGCCATGTTTGACGTTCGCCGCCTGTGCCAGCCACGGCGCCGCCGCCCGTACCAGGAGGGCGAGGGCACACACCGTGTCGTCGTGTCCCCGCGCCGCCGCCATCTTTTCCCGCCCGCCGCCGGATGCGCTCGGCGTCGCCTCGAAATTGCGCAGTTCGGAAAGCAAGATCGGTATCGCCGGGAACGTACAACGCCGCGCCGCCAGCGCGACACCCAGCCCGTCTATCAATATCGGTTTACTGACGCCGGTAAACAAAAACGGTTCGATTTCGCACGGCAAACGGCGGGCGGCGAGTTCCCGTATCAGGTCTTCCGCCAGCGCGTCGCCGACCCCGGTCGCGTCGCACACCAGCCGCCGCGCCCCCCAGTGGCGCACCGTTTCCGCGATCCGCTCCACCTGCGACGCCCAGCCCAGCCCTTGCACCCGCGTTTGTTGCACCAGCCGCACGCCGTCCGCCGACGCGTCGCCGACGCTGATCACCGTCCAGTCGGCGCGGCGTCCGAAATCCACGCCGACCACGTACGTACACCCCCAGAGCGGCGCACTCCCGTAATCGTCGTCGCACGCCGCCGCTTCTATATCGCCGTCGGAAAACACCTGACCCGCCGCGTCCACGAACTCGGCTAGAAACTCCGCCCGGAACTGCCGGTCGGTCATCTCGCTTTGCATGTCGGCGAGAAACTCGCCGTCCACGAGCGGGTTTTGCGACGACGGCAGCCGCACGGAACGCGCCCTACCTTCTTCCCGCTCGCCCTTCAGGAACGATTCGTAGAACACCCCGCGCTTGCCGTTCGGCGAACTGATCATCGTCAGTTCGCCCCCGCCAGGAACCGTCGCCAGCATCGGGCGGATCGCTTCGTTGATC
>JACMMA010000109.1 GCA_014379275.1 Armatimonadota bacterium
GCCACCGTGCCCGACTGCTCTGCGCCCAGAATGTTGCCCGCCCCGCGCAATTCCAGGTCCCGGAGCGCGATCTTGTAGCCGGAGCCTAAGTCGGAGAACTCACGGAGCGCCCCGAGCCGTTGTTCCGCGACCGTGGACAGCGATTTCATCTTGCGGTACATCAGGAAGCAAAAGCCCTGCCGCCGCGACCGCCCGACCCGCCCGCGCAGTTGGTACAGTTGTGACAAGCCTAACTTGTCGGCGTTGTCGATCAGGATCGTGTTGACATTCGGCACGTCCAGGCCCGATTCCACGATCGTGGTGCAGACAAGACAGTCGAACTTGTGCTCGTAGAAGTCGAGCATCGTTTCCTCTAACTCGTCCTCGCCCATCTGCCCGTGCGCGACCCGGAACCGGCACGCCGGAATGATCCGCTCCAATTTATGCGCGATGTGCTGGATGCTTTCCACCCGGTTGTGCAGAAAGAACGCCTGTCCGCCGCGATCCAGTTCGGCTTGCAGGGCGTCGCGGATCAGATCGTCGTCGTACTCCTTGATGTACGTTTTGACCGGCATGCGTCCTTCGGGCGGGTCATTGATGAGCGACATATCGCGGATGCCGGAAAGCGACATCTGGAGCGTGCGCGGGATCGGGGTCGCGGACATGGCGAGAACGTCCACGCTTTGCCGGATCTGTTTGAGCCGCTCTTTGTGCGTCACGCCGAACCGCTGTTCCTCGTCCACGATCACCAATCCGAGGTCTTTCCATTCGATGTCCTTCGACAGCAATCGGTGCGTCCCGACCACGATGTCTACCGCGCCGAGCTTGATCTCTTCCGCCGTCTTTGCCAGTTCTTTCGAGGAACGGAAGCGCGACATCATGTCCACCTTCATCGGGAACGCCGAAAGCCGCTCGCTGAACACGCTCAGGTGTTGCGCCGCGAGTACCGTGGTCGGGCAAAGCACCGCGACCTGCCGCCCCTCGCTCGCCACCTTGAACGCCGCGCGGACCGCGACCTCGGTTTTGCCATAGCCGACATCGCCGCAGATCAAACGGTCCATCGGGCGCGGCGCTTCCAGGTCGCGCTTCACTTCCTCGATGGCGGCGAGTTGGTCCGGCGTTTCGGTATGCGGGAACGCCTCCTCCATCTCGATCTGCCACGGCGTATCCGCTCCGTAGGAATACCCTTCCATCGCTGAACGCGCCGCGTAGAGGATGATCAGGTCCTGGGCGATCTCCTTGACCTGCTTCTTCGCGCGGGACTTAGCACGCTCCCAATCGTTCCCGCCGAGCTTGCTGATGTTCGGTGCCGCGCCCTCGGAGCCGATATATTTCTGGACGCGGTCCACCTGATCCGACGGCACGAACAGCTTGTCGCCGCCGTCGTAGGCGATGGCCATGTACTCGCGTTCGGCGCCCTGTACTGTCATCTGAGTCAGCCCGGTGAACTGCCCGATGCCGTGCTGGATATGCACCACATAATCGCCCGCGTTCAGATCGAGAAGCGACGTGATACGCATCCCGTCGCGGAACTCGCGCTTACGCTTCTTCTGCGCTTCGATGCGGTCGCCGGGCGTGCCGAACACTTCGGTATCGGTCAAAACCACCAGCCGCCCGTCGGTCAGGCGGAACCCGGAGCGTAGCACGCCGTCCACGAGCGCGATGCCAGAACCCGTTTGTAATGCCGAAATCGGTGCCTCGCCGAGTTCGCGCTCGGTCAGCACGGAGCGGACGCGGGGGGCTTGCACCGAAACGACCACGATGCGGGCGTTCATCTTGTTTTTATACGTACGCAGAGCTTCGCCGAGCAGGGCGGGCTTTCCGGCGAAGCTTTCGGCGGGCGCGGCGTCGGTATAGAAATGCGCGTCGTGCGTCAACCAGGACACCGAACGGGAAAGGAGCGAGAACGACAGGGATTGCCGGTTTTCGGTCAGATTTCTGCCCGCGTCGTCGAAATCGAGGCAAATCGGCTCGGGCAGCAAAAGAATTTCCCCGCGATTCGCGCGGCTGGCAAGATTCTTGCGTACCACCGTAATATCGCGCTCCGCGTGCGATTCCATCTGCGCCGGTTCGTCCAGCACCACCAGCGCCTCCGCGGAAACGTAGTCCAGGGCGCAAACCGCGTCCGGGTGCAGAAGCGGCAGATAACGCTCGACCCCGGCGAAATACACGGCTTGCGAGAGCTTATTCGCGTCGCCCTCGACCGACTCGCGCAGTCGCTCCAGGTGCTCGCCGTCGGTGCCGTCTTTGCGCAGGATCGCTAACTGTTTTTCGAGACGTTTGCGGAGTGTGGCGGACGCGGACGCCATTGTGTCGCGGGTGTAGGCAACCTCATGCGCTGCCGGTATAATGATTGACGGCTGTTTGCCCTCGGAACGCTGCGTTTCGCGATCAAACGGGCGAATGGTTTCGACTTCGTCGCCGAACAGGTCTACGCGGATCGGTTTGGGCGAATCGGCGGGGAATACGTCCAATATATCGCCGCGCCGGGCGAAAGTACCGGGAAGGGAAACCTGGTCCTCGCGGACGTAGCCGAACGCGGTCAGACGCGCGGAAAGAACGTCCAGACTCACCGAGTCGCCGACCGACACGGTCAGTCGGCGGTTTTTCAGGACCGCGGGCGGGGGCACTTTTTGTAGCAGGGCGGTGATCGGGGCGACCAGATGGGAAGGTTCGTTGTTCGCAAGGCCGGTGAGAGTGGCGACACGCTGGCCGGCACGGGAAATATCGCGCCCCGACTCCTCGTCGTCCAGAACGAGCGACAGCGACGAGGGGAGAAGGCGGACCGGGAGCGAACCGTCGGGCAGGAAACGGCGCAGATCCTCGGCAAGACGATTCGCTTGTTCGTCGGAATATGTAACAAGTAGCAGAGGGCGGGAAAGGTCGCCCTGGATGCGGGCGAGGAGGAAGCCTTTCGCGGCGACCGGGACGCCCTCGACGAGAGGTGCGCGGCGTTTCCGCCGACCGAGGGCGTCTACGATATTGACCAGCGGCTCATAGCCGTCTAAAAGCGGTAATAATTGCGACAGGTTCATAGGACAAAGTAATCTAAATCATACAACTGTTTGATCGCCCGGCGACAAGCAAGGCCGGAAACGCCGAAAGGCATCCAGACGATTTACCGGGGTATACCCCGCGCGGAAAACCCTCCGCAAATCGCCGATGCCATGCGGGTTATACCCGCTACGAGGGAGGAGTGCAAACCTCCCGTGTGCGGTTTATCGGTAAAATTACCGACAATACAAAACGGACTAACAGCCAACGAATGACAACGTCTTCTACTTCGGAAAAAATGCGCCCCGCCAACCCTATCGCGCCCATCGTCGATAGCGCCGTCACCCTGCCGACGGATACGCGGAACGCACCGATCCTTATTCGCACCGGGCTGATCGGCGCCGGTATTTCTGTTGTCGCGCTCATCGGCTTATCGCTCGCCTCGGGGCCAGTCCTCACCCAACCCGCCGCCCCCGTCAAAAAAGTGGGCAAACCAGCCCCGAGCGTATCCCTGGCAAGTAAACCTGCCCCTCCGAACACGCTTCCTTACAAAGCGGGCGCTGCGCTCCTCGGACTCGGCTCGCTCGGGCTACTCGGTATGGGGGCGAGTAAGAGACTGTACTCCCTGCTACGCAAAGAGAAAGAGTACGCCCTCGCTTTGCAGACCGAGGAGCGGAACCGCGTCAAAGTGAGCCTCGCGTATCAACAACTAGAGGCGCATCTGATCACGCGCGAAACGGAACTCGTGGAAACCAAGAACGCCCTCGAATTACAAGTGCGCCAGATGCAGCGGACGATGGCGAAGGCGACCCGCCTCGAATCCGCCGTGGAATCCACCAACGATGTGATCATGCTGTACGAAGCCCCGATGCAACCGGGACAAACGATGCGGCTGATCTACGTCAACCCGGCGTTCGAGCGGATGACCGGCTATTCGCGGGAGGAACTGGCCCAGTCCTCGCCGAAGATGTTGCAGGGACCAAAAACCGACCCCACGTCGGTCGCCCTGCTTCAGTCCAAACTGTTCGCGTTCCAGCCGGTACGGGTTGAACTGCTGAACTACAAAAAGGACGGCTCGCCGTTCTGGGTCGAACTGAATATCCAGCCGATCTACGACGCCAACGGACTGCCGGGCGGCTGGATGTCGGTGCAGCGCGACATTTCCGAGCAGCGCAACGCGGCGGAACAGATCGCGCACCAGGCGACACATGACGCCTTAACCGGGCTACCGAACCGTACCCTGTTCGACCGACGCCTCGCCGACGCCGTGCATACCGCGCAAGGCACCGACGGGCAGGTGGGTGTTCTCTTCTTCGATCTGGATCGGTTCAAACAGATCAACGACACGCTCGGGCACCCGGTCGGTGACAAACTCCTGCAAAAGGTCGCGAAACGTCTCCAAACACAATTGCGGCGACATGACACGGTGGCACGCATGGGCGGCGACGAGTTTACCGTCTTGCTTCCCGACGTTGCCGGTCAGGAGGTCGTGGAAGAAACGGCGCGACTCCTCCTGGAAGCACTGGACGAGCCGTTCGACGTGGACGGTCAGGAACTGTTCGTCACCGCTAGCATCGGGCTTTCCCTCGCCCCGCGCGACGGCATCGATTCGGCGACCCTGCTCAAAAACGCGGACACGGCGATGTACCGCGCCAAAGAGGAAGGGCGCGACTCGTACCGGGTTTACTCGCAAACGATGAACGCCCGCGCCAAAGACCGCCTCGAACTCGAAAATAACCTGCGCAAAGCCCTCGACAAAAACGAACTCTACCTGCTCTACCAGCCGCAGGTGGACCTCGCGACCGGAAAGATATTCGGCGTCGAGGCATTGATCCGCTGGGAATCACCGATCCTGGGGCGGGTTTCTCCGGGGAATTTCATTCCGCTCGCCGAGGAAACCGGTCTGATTATCCCGATCGGCGATTTCGTGTTGCGCGAAGCGACCGCGCAGGCGGCACGTTGGGCGATGGCGGGAAACCCGCTCCGTGTTTCGGTCAACCTGTCGGGTCGTCAGTTCGAGCAGTCCTGGATCGTAGACCTCATCGCCGAGGTGTTGCGCGATTCGAATCTGCCCCCCGAGTATCTCGACATCGAAATGACCGAGGGCATGTTGGTGAAAGGCGACAACGTCAAACAGCGACTCAACGACCTGAAAGCCCTCGGCGTGCGACTTTCCATCGACGACTTCGGCACCGGCTACTCGTCGCTCTCGTACCTGCGGACCTTTCCGCTGGATGTTTTGAAGATCGACCGCTCGTTCGTGACGCCGATGGGCGTAGACCCCAAAGGCGAGCCGATGGTCCGTGCCCTCGTCGAACTCGGCCACGCCTGCGGGATGGAAGTGATAGCGGAAGGGGTAGAAACCGAGGAGCAGCGCGACGCTCTTTGCGCCCTTGGCTGCGACGCGATGCAAGGATTCCTGACCTCGCAGGCAATCGCCGCCCGCGAGATTGACCTACTGGTACGCAAAACCGCCGCCGCCCGCCCATCTGTCCCCGACAAAATACAACTGCGCCTCGTTTCTTAGGATTTCAGGTACCAAAAAACCGATCGAAAACAAAACGGTGTGAAATCACAGCACTTTCTTCTTCTCCATATGCCGTGTTCCCCGTGGTTGCCCTCCTTCCAACTTCGCCTCCCGAATAATCACCTGGTTCAAAATTTAATCAAAATTTCATCTTCTCTTAACATACCGGTTTCGGCGCGGGGATAAAATTAGCCCAAGGCAGCATATGTCTATGGTAATTTCCAGTTGCGTACCCCGTTTCGCGGGACGAAAGGCCACCTTATGCGTTTCTTGATCCGAACTGCCCAACGGCAGCAGCGTGGATTCACGTTGATCGAACTGCTTGTTGTCATCGCAATCATCGCGATCCTCGCCGCGATTCTCTTTCCCGTGTTCGCACAGGCACGTTCCAAAGCGCGCCAGACGGTCTGTTTGTCTAACATGCGACAGCTCGGCACGGCGTCCAACCTGTATCTCCAGGACTTCGACGAGACATTTTTTCTGAAGCGCTACGGTACCGGGGGGAATGAGGGCTGGTGGTATATCCTGCTCGAGCCGTATCTCAAGGCGGGCCTGGTCAACGCCAACGACCGGAGCAAGCCGGTCTCGATCCTGCACTGCCCGGACATCGACAACTCGTACCGTGACGCGCCGCTCGGCGTGGCGCGCGGCGTACGACCGACCAATAGCTACGGACCGAACGAGTACCTCGCCGGAGTGACGGCGACCACCGGCATTACCACGACATACGCTCTTGCGGACATCGCGACGCCGGCGAGTCTGGTCTTATTCGCCGAGCAAACCGGCGAATTCACGGCGATCCGCGGGCAGGATGACACTCCCTACGCTTCCGACGCGACCGAGCGTAAGCAGTACCGCAACTCGCGCACGCGACACCAGGGTGGAGCGAACTTTACTTTCGCGGACGGTCACGCCAAGTGGTTCAAGGCGCCTGAGCCTTACACCGCGGAATCGCTCCGTGGTGTTTGCTGGCAGTCGCCCAAGCGCGCCGCGAAGTACGCCGACTGTTCGGGCTGGTTCCGGAACATAGGGGACTGATAAAACATGACACGACGCTCTGTTTTGATTCGTCTGGCTTCTGCGATCACCTTTTTGCTGGGGACTACGGTCCCGGCTCTGGCACAAACGACCGGAATGTTCGTCCAGATGAGTGACACACACGTCGGTAAGCCCGCGACCTACGAGACGGTGGAGAAGATGGCGACGCACAAAGAAAAGGTGACGCGCATCATCGACGAGATCAACGCCGTGATCCGCCCGGACTTCGTGCTGATTACGGGCGACACGATCAGCGTCACCGACGAAGAGTCCGCGAAGGAGTTCGCCGCGCTTTTGAAACGCTTCGCAGTGCCGGTATACGTCGTCCCCGGCAACCACGACGACGGCAGCGTGCGTAGCGGCTGGTTCCAGAAGTACGTCGGACCGACACGGATCGTGATCGACCGCAAGCCGTGGTACGTGGTCGCATTCGACGGTCGCCCGCTAATGGAGAACGAAAACCCCGGCGAACTGCTCGGCTGGATCGGGACCGAACTGACCAAGCCCCGCGAGTCGGGACGTGCCCTCGTGGTCGCGTCGCACTACCGTTGCATATCCCGAACCGTTGGGAGAACGCCAAATCGCCGCGCAAGAAGTTCCAGTTGACCGGCGAGAACGCTCTGAACCTGAACCTGTTGCTGGGTAAAGCGCGGGCGAACGCGTACCTCGCCGGTCACACGCACGGCGCGTTCGAGGAGGACGACCGGCACACGGGCGTCCCCAACTTCACCGCCGGGGCGGCGCAAAACGGCGAGTACCGGATTCACGGCTGGGACGGCGGCATATTTTCCAGCACCCGCGCGAGCGAAGGGAAGTGGCCCAAAGTCATCGTTACGCAACCCCGCGCCCGGCTCGAAGGCGGCAGCGAGTTCGTCGGCGGCATGGTAACGGTCCGGGCGCGGGTCTTTTCGCCCGACCCGAC
>JACMMA010000699.1 GCA_014379275.1 Armatimonadota bacterium
AAAGTACATTCCTATATCACACTTTGTATATTAAAGCAAACGCTTGCTTGTGGAAACACTTGCTTGTGGAAACACTTGTTCTATGCAAGAAAGTGGGAAAACAGACTGTCAATGACGGCACTCTGGTCAAAAAATGTCATCATCACGGCACTTTTCGAGCTTTTCATTTCAAAGTGATGACCCCCAACAAAGCGTCGTACAATAACAACGACAACAACTTCATATATAGATATATAGTAGTAAATCTGTACGCGAGCGGTAGGTCGTAGCTTGGTCGCTTGATTCAAGCAAGGAATCATTGAAAGGGGAGAGTGAACAAAGCGATTCCCTACAGGAACGGTTTCAAGGAACGATTCCAAAGAATAATCCGGAGTGGTTTCAACTCCCCATGAAGGACAGCAGATGTGAGCATAGGACCGAGGCTCGTTGTCACGGCCATCGGTCTTATTTGTTTCGTCGGAGGGTGCTTGAATGCCGGGGGAGTGCGGGACTGAATACCCCGTAGAAACACGCCACGTTGCCCGCACAGGCGCCCGGCTACGCCCGACGGCAAGTAATCGGTCGAGGGACGCCCGGGGCGGCATACGCTATTTCTGGCGATGGCGGATAGCGTGGTCATTTTGAGCGCGGCCCGGTGGTTCGTTACTTGGACTGTTCGTTGCTTAGACTGCGTCCCGTCCAGCGTTCGACAGTCAGGAATAAGTCCTCCGCACGGATCGGCTTTCGCAGAAAGTCATCCATCCCTGCCAGGAGCACGGTTTGGGGATCTGTTTCGGAAACATCGCTGATGAGCGCGACGATCGGAAGTCGCCTGCCGCTGGGATCACTTGCTTCTTTGCCGCGAAGTGTTCGGGCAGTGTCGAAAGCGTTCTCGTCCGGCAACTGGCAGTCGATTAGAAGCAGGTCAAAGTCGCTTCCGCCCGCAATCGCCTCCGACACCGAAGTCGCTTCCGGGACGACCATCACCGCAACGCCGCGCTTTTCGAGAAGCCGAACCAGGAGTCGACGGTTGACCGGGTTATTTTCGGCGACCAGAATCCGGAGTGGAGAGATAAACGTCGCTTCGCTGCCATCGACGCCATCGCCATCGCCAACAGTATCGCCATCGTCAAAGGAAGACTCCGAGACGACCGCCGCCGAATCGTCCTTTCCCGCCCCCTTCTGAAGACCCTCCAGATCGTACAGGGTGTCGTGAAAACCGTCCTGGGGGGTGTCCCGGGCAGCCTGGGCGATGGCATCGCTTATGGCGCGGCGCAGGGCATCTTGGCGGACCGGCTTGTGAAGATATGCCGCGATACCGGCACCCTCCGCCGCTTCCGCCTCCCCTTTGAGCGCGGCGGACGTCAGCATCACCATCGGCAACAACGAAGAGCGCGCGGGGAGTTCGTTGTCGCCGCGCCGGATGCAACGAGCCAGGTCGAACCCGTCCATATCGGGCATTTGTAAATCCAGAATGACAACATCGAAGGGTTTTTCGGGCTCGTCGATCGCAAGACGGCTAAGCGCTTGCGATCCACTCTCTACCGCTTCGGCATGCATTCCCAGTGCCTTTGCTTGCCCAAGTAGCACACGGCGATTGGTGGCGTTGTCGTCCACAATCAAAACCCTTTTTCCTTCGAGACTATCGCTCGCCGTTGCTCCGTTGCTATTCATAGAGAGAACAGTTTGTATCGGTTCCTCTCTCTGGCGCGGGAGAAATATTCCGAAGCGGAACGTGGTCCCTTCACCGACCGTGCTGGTGAAGGATATCGTGCCGCCCATCCTTTCTACGAGTTGCTTCGAGATCGCCAGTCCCAGGCCAGAACCGCCGTATTTTCGTGTCATCGAACCGTCTGCCTGGGAGAAACTCTGGAAAAGTTGCTTTTGTGCATCTAAAGGTATCCCGATACCCGTATCAGATATCTCAAATCGCACCCATACCTCGCTGGAGTTGATCGTCCCCGCATCAACCCGCACGACGATTTCTCCCGATTCCGTAAACTTGATCGCGTTCCCGATTAGGTTCATCAACACCTGCCGGATCCTACCCGGATCGCCGACCAGTAGAATGGGGGTACCCTGCTCAAGAACATAACCCATCTCCAATCCTTTGCGCTCCGCTCCGTCGTAAAGAAGCGTGATCACATCCTCGACCACTTCACGCAGGTCGAACGGAATATGCTCGAACTCTAATTTCCCCGCTTCAATTTTGGAGAAATCGAGAATATCGTTGATTACGGCGAGAAGCGCGGTCGCGCTGTTTTGGACGATCTGGGCATAGTCGCGCTGTTCATGATCAAGATTGGTATCTAGGAGCAATCCTGTCATCCCCAACACGCCGTTCATCGGCGTCCGAATTTCGTGACTCATGTTCGCCAGAAATTCGGATTTCAGACGCGTCGTATCCACCGCCTCGTCGCGAGCAAGCCGCAGAGCCTCCGTCTGATCGGACAGCACGTTATTCATGCCCCGCAGGGTTCGGTTCAAACGATCTAGCTCCCGCTCCCGGGCGGTAAGCACATTCAGTCCGCTTTCGACTTTGACGAAACCGGGCCGGAGCACACCGATACCGAATGCACCAATAGCCAGAACAGTCAGTGTCGCCAGGGCAATTTCAGCCAGCGCGATGTTATTGCGGTGTTGTTCCGCCGTCGCCTCATGAGAGGCGACTATATCCTCCATCGCGGCCAAAAAATCGCGGCTGGGCTCGGCGATCCGCTCCGTGGCGCGAAGCATTCCTGGTGATGTCTGCGCTATCGTTCCCCCTAGCGCATCCAGTCGTGCCGCTTCCGCTTCTACAGCATTACACGCGGCGATCAGTCGTTCGAAAGGCCTCTGCGCTCGATCGTACAGTCTCTTCGTTGTGCCTGATGGGTCGGAAGGGACGATTGCATTGCCGACACTTTGAGGGGCAGAGTATGCCGAAGTAAACTGCGCCATGTTTTTCCGAAACCGCGAACGCTCCGCATTGCGTTCCACGCGCGTCCGGGCGGAACGAATCAACAGCGCGTTTTTCGCGACGCGTTGCGAGTACAAGCGGTGCCGACCGGCGGTGTTCACCACCCGGGCGTCCGTGCGGGCAATTTGGAGAGAGGCGCGGGATAGAAGAAAAGATGCGGAAGGAAGGGCAACCAGGACGACTAAGACTGTGATCGCGCGTCGCCGCAGCCTATCCAGCGAGAGATTGGCGTCTTGATGGGGCGAGACCTTATTGTCCGTGGCGGGCTGGGACGCTGTAGCGCCACCTGTTGGGAGCTGGAACGTATCCGCAGAAAGATTATCAGAGTCTGGCATCATTTAATGGAAGCATACCTTTTAATTGTACGCGATTTGGTTCCGATTGCCCCTGAGTTATGGTCATTATAAGACGTCATGACAGATAACGGTGCACTGTCGCCTCGCCAGACGTTTTCACAACAGCGCGACATCAGATCCATTTACTGATAAAGGAGGGACTCTTGTTACACTGCCCCGGCGAAACGCAAACAAAGACTCCCACTCACCAGGACCATGAATGAGGGAATCGTCCCTGATTTTCGTAGGGCAACGGTGTGAGAAAGAAAGCACACGCGAAAAAATGAGGAACCCGGTATAATCGTCGGGAAATGTCTATACAATCGTTAGGCGTCGGCATCGTCGGTTATGGCTTTATCGGCAAGGTGCACGCCTGGGCGCACCGTTCGCTTCCGTTCTTTTACTCGCCCCTACCGGCAGAAACCCGCCTTGTCGGAGTTTGCACCACCCGCCCCGAAACGGCCGAAGCCGCACGCCGCGAGGCGGGGTTCGAGTTTGCCACCACGAACCCCAACGAACTGCTGGCGCGACCAGACATCAATCTCATTCATTGTTGCACCCCGAACGATTCGCACGGGGATCTGCTCCTCGCCGCGTTACAAGCGGGAAAGCATGTCTACTGCGACAAACCGCTCACCCACACCCTGACAGAGGCACGGCGAGTCGCTGACGCGGCGCGGGGTGTTTCCACGATTCACCGCATGACGTTCCATTACCGCTTCGCCCCGGCGACACTTCGCGCCAAAGAGTTGATAGAGTCCGGATTTCTCGGCGAACTGTATCAGTTTCGCGCCGGGTATCTGCACGCCGGCTACATCGACCCGAACCGCCCGCGCACCTGGCGCACGGTGATGGGAAAGAGTGGCGGGGGCGCAATCATGGACCTGGGCGTTCATGTTTTCGATCTCACCCGCTTCCTGGTCGGCGAGTTCGACGCCGTAAACGCGCAGCTTGTGACCCGGATCCCTTCCCGCCCGGATGTCGTGACCGGACAACCCGCCCCGGTGGACGTGGACGACATTGCCATCGTACAAGCCCGGACTAAATCCGGCGCCATCGGCATCGTCGAGGCGTCGCGCCTCGCTACCGGTGTACAGGACGAATTGCGCATCGAACTGCATGGCTCGAAAGGGATGATCGCCTGGAACCTGATGGACCCGAACTACCTGGACGTGTACGACGCCCGCGACCCCGAGCAAGCACTCGGCGGCAACCGGGGCGTCAAGCGGATCGAGTGTGTCTCGCGCTATCCCAAGCCGTGGAGTTTCAAAACCCCGAAAAACACGCTCGGCTGGAACCAACTACACGCCCATTCCTTGTATGATTTCGTGCGGGCGGTCGCCGAAAACGACACCGAAAGCGGGCCGACCTTCGCGGACGGTTTCGCCGCACAGGCGTTCGTGCATGCCTGTCAGGAATCGGCGGCGGGTGGAGGCATTTGGACGAAAATAGTTTCGGGGGACGTTGAGTAGGCAAGACAATTACGCGCCCGTGTACCATCACGATGTCGCACTTCATGCGGGTGATCCGTTCGAAAACCGCAACGAGGAAAACCGTTTCGATGGGATGCAAAAGATCGCCTCTGTCGTGCCAGTTGCATTGATAATCGCCGGGCGGATACCGCGATCAGCTTCCGCCGTGTCGCCGCCCTCGGTACCCGCCCGCGAGAGAGTCGCGTGAGGAATGATTTCCAGTTCGCCGCGGGGCGGTATCTCCAACCCGGAACCGATGAAGGAAGTGATTCCGCTGCCCGCGTGGTCCGTCTGGTACATCCTTGATCTGGCAACAAAAAAGATGGTCGCCGTTCACCCCCGTCGATCGACCGGCATTCGCCGTTGTATTTTAAGCCCTGGTGCGGATTACGCGTTCAATCTGTCGCCTCCTCGCCTTCACAGCGTCGAATAACGGGAAGAGTAGACGTCGTTATAAGTGATTCGAAACCTCAGTTTTACTTGCCCCCCCGGCCTGGCGGATGATCACTCCGGTCAACTCGACCTCACCGACTTTGTGCCCGAGATGAAAGTCCATTTTCGCCCAGTTCGCCGGGGCGTCCAGCGGTTGTGTCCATTCTTCCGTGTACTGTTTCCACTCGGGGGTTAAATTCTGTACGTGGTAAACCACTTTCGTATACGGGTCCGCGTTCTGCTCAACCACTGCCGAGACAGGACAGGAATCCTTGCTCCGTCCCCAGAATGTCAGACGGATGCGTTTCCCTTTCCGTAAAGGAACGCTGAGGGGGCGGGCGATCTGTACCTCCCATGCTTTGTCGCTGACGGAACGAATGCTTATATGGCGTGCCCAAGGATGACCGGGAACCGAGGCATTCACGGTGCTCAGAATAGCGTCCGCCCCTTTATTACCTGTTGTCGCCGGGGTGAGTAGCGTCAGCCACTCATTAGAAGTGATATCTGGCATCAGCAGGACACCGGGAGGGAGAGCGGTTTTGACTGGCGCGGAAACAGGGGACTGCGAGGGGGGCACAGTTGCCGTGGGACTGGTTGCCAGGGAAGCCGCCGCCGCCATCTGACGAGAGGGAGGTACGGATGGGCTTCGGTCTCGCCACACCAACGCGACGATGAGCAGTAAAAAACCTCCCAGAATAAACATCAACCCGGCAGGTTTGAGAACGATACGCATGGCTTGCCTTTCTACGTCGAACAGACACGAAAAATGCTCGATTTGGTGACGGAACTGTCCTCGCTTGACGCGAATCCTATGGACACAACAAAGCGTGCAATACTATTATGGGCGGCAACCCCACTTCCTTACAGGGGGACATCAAATAATTGCTGCGGTTGCCCGTGTCTGATCCTCGTCGGGCGGTCGGTAACCGTTCACGGTACTATCAGGAAATGACAAATGGGATGAGCCATCTTAATTTCGATGTCGCTCCAATCGAACGCTCCGTGCGCGAAGGTCGTTTTCCGGCGGGAAGTTTCCGCAATCGCGTTATCGCTATCGTTTTGCTCGCTGTGTCATCGTCTACTCTGGTGACCGCCTGCACGAGTTCTGCGGAGACGGCCGATGCGCTACCTCCTGGAAAACCGCAGGAAGCAGTCATCGCGCCCGTACCTCAGGCGACCGCCCGCGTCACCAAGGATCACAGAACGAAAGACGTGATGCCGCTTAAAGAAGCGTTTAAAGGAAGGTTTCTCATCGGGAGTGCCCTCAACTACCCGGAACTGCAAGGCAAAAATCCGGAACGGGTGGCGTTCGTCCGAAACCATTTCAACGCCATCACTGCAGGCAACAGCATGAAACCGGATTTTACCCAGCGTGTCGAAGGACAGTTCACCTTCGCGGATGGTGATAAATTGGTCGAGATCGCTGCGCAGAGCCGGGCGACTGTTGTCGGTCACACGCTGGTATGGCACTCGCAAACTCCCGACTGGTTCTTTAAAGCACCGGATGGCAAGCCCGCCGACCGGACGTTAGCCCTTGTACGGATGCGCAAGCACATTTCCACGGTCGTCGGTCGTTACAAAGGTCGCATCAAACAATGGGATGTGGTCAACGAAGCCATCAGCGATTCGCCGGATGAAGATCTGCGGCAAACCCCCTGGCTCAAAGCGGTCGGACCGGACTATATTGAGCAGGCGTTCCGTGCGGCGCACGAAGCCGATCCGGACGCCGTGCTGATTTATAACGACTACAACATCGAGCGCGAATACAAACGCCCCAAGGCGTTGCGGCTTCTGAAGTCATTGATCGCCAAGGGAGTCCCGGTCCACGCGGTGGGCATCCAGTGTCACTGGCGGCTCGACAACCCGGATTTTGCCGAGGTCGAGGAATCTATTAAGCAGTTCTCGGAACTCGGTCTGAAAGTGATGATCACGGAACTCGACATTGGCGTGCTCCCCACGAAGTACCAGGGCGCGGACGTATACAGGACAGAAGTGATGACGCCGGAAATGCAGGCGACGATGAACCCGTACACGGGCGGTCTACCGGACGCGGTGGCGCAGCAACATGCCGAGCGGTACCGGCAGGCGTTCGAGATGTTCCTGCGCCACCAAGACAAGATCGGGCGGGTCACCTTCTGGGGTGTGGATGACGAAGAGTCCTGGTTCAACGATTTCCCGATCAAGGGGCGCACCGACTACCCTCTCCTTTTCGACCGGCACCGCAATCCGAAGCCCGCCTACTTCGCGGTAGTAAAAACGGTGTCGTCGGAGAAGCCGTAATTGTGAGCCTGACCGCCCCGTCTCTCCCCCGGTTTCTTACTCCCCTCTCTGATTCCGATGGCGGGAGGAGGGAGAAAACGACAAAGGATCAAGCGGCTTAAACGGCGAACAAGATGCCTATCATGTCCGCAATTACCCGCCGTCATCTGCTCGTCGCGTCCGCCCTGGGATTGCCACTCGCCACCGCCTTACCTACCCGCGCCGGTTCCGCTGACCGTCGACCGGACGCAGCAGCGACGGTAGACCCCTCCTCCATCGGGTTTCTGCCCGACCGCCTCGCCGTCGCGGACGCACTCGTCGCCGATGCAGTCGCGACAGGGGGCGTGCCGGGCGCGGTCCTGCTCGTCGGGCGGCGCGGTGCCATCGCGATACACAAGGCATACGGCAACGCCGCGCTACGCCCCGGCCCGGTCCCGATAACGACTGGTACCATTTTCGATCTCGCCTCGCTGACAAAACCTGTCGCGACCGCCACCGCGATCATGCGGCTGGTCGAGCAAAACCGCGTCGCGCTGGAGTCGCCCGTCGCCGATTACCTGCCGCCGTTCGCGAAAGCCGGGGGGGACCGGGCGCGGATCACGGTGCGGCACCTGCTGACCCACGCGGCAGGCTTCCCGGCGGGCGGTGCGTACTCCGGGAAAGTACGGACCCTGCCCCAGATCATCGACGAGATCGCGCAGTCGCGGCAACTGTTCCCGCCCGGTGAGCGGTTCCTGTACTCGGATTTTGGTTTCATCGCGCTCGGCGCAGTTGTGGAGGCGGCATCTGGCGAACCACTCGACTCATACGCGAAGCGACACCTGTTCGCGCCGCTGGGCATGGAATCGTCCGGTTACCGTCCGGGACCCGGACTCGCCGACCGTTTCGCCGCGACTACCTCCGGCGAGGCGTTCCTCAACATCGCTGGACACGTCCATGACCCGACCGCGCAGGCACTCGGCGGCGTCGCCGGGCACGCCGGGTTGTTTTCCACGGGGGGCGATTTAGCCCGCTTCTGCCAGATGCTCCTGAACGGCGGCGAACTCGACGGAACACGCGTCCTGAAGCCCGAGACCGTCGCGCAAATGACCGCCAAACAGTCGCCGTTTATCGGCGAAGCGCGTTCGTGCGGGTGGGACCTCGACTCGGCGTACAACATTCGCGGCGCACTGCCGCCCGGCTCGTTCGGACACACCGGTTTTACCGGTACCTCGCTCTGGATCGACCCCCTTTCCGAAACATTCGTCGTGCTCCTGACGAACGCCGTCCACGCCCGCCCGAGCGCAAGCCCCGTGGTGATCCCGCTACGTCGGCAGGTTTCTACCGTTGTCGCCGCCGCCATCGCGGACCTGCCGCCCGGACCGGGACGGATACCGGCGAACCTGCCCGCGTCGCTCGACGATCAGGTCATCGTACAAACGGGTCTCGACGTACTACGTGCGGAAAACTTCGCGCGACTGCGGGGGCGCAGGGTCGGCGTCGTTTGCAACCACACGGCGGTGGAACGCGAGGGAAACCATCTCGCCGACCTGATCACCGGGACCGGCGAAATCAATCTCGTCGCGTTCTTCGCGCCCGAACACGGCATTCGCGGCGAGGTAGACGCGAGCGTCGGCGACGGCATAGACAAAAAAACGGGACGCAAGGTGTACTCTCTGTACAACCTGAAACTGCCGAGAGCCCAACGCTACCGCCCAACGACCGCCCAGTTCGCCGGGATCGACACGCTCGTTTTCGACATTCAGGACATCGGCACGCGGTATTACACGTACATCGCGACGCTCGGCTACTGCATGGAACGCGCCGCGAAACTCGGCATCAAGGTGATCGTTCTCGACCGCCCGAACCCGCTCGGCGGGCTGCTCGTGGAGGGACCGATCCTCGCCCCCGAACTATCCGGGCAGTTCACGGCGTACCACGCGATACCGATCACGCACGGCTTGACTGTCGGCGAACTCGCGATGGTGTACAACACGGAGCGCAAGATCGGGGCGAACCTCGAAGTCATCAAAATGCCGAACTGGAACCGCCGTCTGCTCTGGGACCAGACCGGCTTGCCGTGGGTGAACCCGTCCCCGAACATCCGCAACGTGCGTGAGGCGGCGCTCTATCCCGGCGTCGGGTTCCTGGAAGGGCTACCGCTCAGCGTCGGGCGCGGCACCGATATGCCGTTCGAGATCCTGGGTGCGCCCTGGGTGGACGGTTCGGCTCTCGCCGACCGCATGAACAAACGGCGTCTGCCCGGCGTCTCCTTCGTCCCGGCGCGATTCACCCCCACGTCGAGCAAATATAAAGGTGTCCGGTGCGGCGGGGTACAGATCAACCTGTGGGACCGACGCATCTGCCGCCCCTCCGAACTCGGCATCTATCTCATCGACGCCCTCGTGCGTCTGTACCCGGAAAAACTACCCGCCACAACGCTCCATGACATGCGAAGCATGGTCGGTAACAAGGCCATTCCCGCCGCCGTCGCACGCGGCGAATCCCCCGAAAAGATCATCGCCTCCTGGTCCGCCGATGTGGAAGCGTGGCGCAAAAGACGTGCGCCGTTCCTGCTCTACTAATCGTCCCATCAAGAAAGGACTGAGTAATGACAACGGAGAAATGTATCCAACTCGTCGCGACGTTTATCTTCGCTATGGCTTTACTAGCTACGCCGTCCACGGCTCAAGCGCAGGAAAACTTTTTGGGGCAACGTGCGGAATCCGGTGGTGAACCGTTCATCAAAATGGACAAAACCCGGTTCGCCGTGGGGGAGAACGTCTTTTTCTGGGTCGGAGTGCGCACACCCCAGAAGGACGGAAAAGTGCCGGCGCAGTTCCAGGGAACCTGCCGACTCGTGATCACGCGCCCCGACTGTACCGAGAAGATT
>JACMMA010000700.1 GCA_014379275.1 Armatimonadota bacterium
CACTCCCGCGCCGACGATCTGTCCCCGCTTGTTAATATCGTACGCGGCAAGTATCGCCCATCCGTTGCTTTGCGAAACCCTCGTATTTAAGTCCGTCATTGTGCCCCTCTCGTAAAGGAAAGCCCGGACTTCCTGGTCACCGGTGAGGGTGGAAAAACCGACGATCTTCCCGCGCTCGTTGATCGCCCGCGCCTGGCTGTAGTTGCCGCCCAGACTACCAAGATCGGTCATCGCGCCGTCCTCGTAGCGGAAGGCGTGTGCGACTTCCTTATCAGCAAGTTGCGACGTTCCGACGACCGCACCGCGATTATTGATGTCGAGGCTGATCGCGTCCCGTCCCCCGAGCGTCGGCAAAAACTTGAGCGAACCGTTCGTGTAGACAAAGGTTTGAGCGCCGCGATTCTCGTCGAAGTAGACGAATCCGGTAACAATGTTTTGGTCATTAATCGCGGTCGCCGTGCTGAACTGACACTGGATGGGGGTAAGGTCGCGCCACTTCCCGTCGCGGTAACCGAAAGCGTGAATGCCGCTATCGCCTCGTGTCTGTGAAACACCGACGATCGTGCCCTGATTATTGATCGCCTGTGCCCGACTGTTCGTACCGCCGAGGGTACCAATGTCCTGTAATCCGCCGTCTTTACCGGTCACGAACGCGCGAAATGTTTTGTCGCCCGCGAGCGTGGACACCCCGACCACCTGATCGGAATCGTTGATATCCTCCGCGACACAAAGATTGCCGCCGAACGTGCCAACGTCACGCGAAACGCCGTTCGCGTGACGGAAGCCGTGAACTTATTCGTCGCCCGCGAGAAACGAAACGCCCGCGACCTGCCCCCGACTATTGATACCTTCGGCCCAACTCACACTCCCGCCGAGGGTGCCCAGGTCGGTGACCGTGTACTGTCGCGCCCGGTTCACGGTGGAAATAGTAGCTATGGCGAGATAAGCAAGAGCCACACAAAGCGTAGCGCGTGCGACGTGATGACGAGAAGATAATGACGGCATGGCGCGAAGACTTCCTTTCGGCTTGTGTCTGGTTAGACGCTTAGATACAACCCGATATTACCCGATATTGCCGAATGGTTCGGTCGCCGCGGATTTCGCCACGATTCGTAGGAGCGCGGATAGCATCTCGGTGCGCTCGACACCGTTGAGGGCGAGTGCTGCCTGCGTTTCCACGTACCCGAACGGTACGCCCATATCGTACCGCTCACCGCGCGTTTCCACCGCGACGTACCGCTCCTGTGCCCGAAGCATTTCCATGCTGTTGGTCATCTGGATTTCACCACCCTGACGTATGTTCTTCTCGATATGATGTTGCAGACAGTCGAAAATGGTCGACGGGAAGACGTGCATACCGAAGAAGCAAAGATAGTAGCCTCGCTTTACCCCCGGCGTTTGCAAATGTTCGGCGGCGTATTCGATGGTCGGCTTCTCCGCCATCGCGATCACATCGTATATTTGCGGGTCCGAACCGAGCGGGTTTCCCTGCACCGTGCCGAACAGGTGGAGTTTATCGTCCGGGGTTTGTTGCACCGCGGACACGGCGCAACGGGCGACGTTGTACGTTTCGATCACCTGCTCGGCGCAGCGTTTTTTACCGTTAGCGATGTAGATGTGATCGCCTAGCAGAAGCAGGAATGGCTCGTCGTTGACGAACTCCCGTGCCTGGTATACCGCATGACCGTAGCCTTCCGGGGTAGGTTGCTCGACATAGGTGATGCGCTCCTGCATCCGGCGCAGCGCGTCTGCCTGGGCGAGAGCCCACTCCTTGTTTTTGAATACGCGCCGCTCCTCGTCGGAAAGGCGGGCGAAGTGTTGCTGGAACGCCGCCGCGCCGCCCGGCGAGACCACGATGCAGATGTCCTCGATACCCGACGCCAGACACTCTTCCATGATGATCTGGATGGTCGGTTTGGTAATGCCGTCGCGGTCCACCATCGGTAGTAGCTCTTTTTGTATCGAGCGGGTCGCCGGAAATTGCCGCGTCCCGCGTCCCGCCGCCGTGATGACGGCTTTACGAACGATTCCCATAATAGTTTTCCTTACACGATTAACGATGCTTCTCGACGATTTCAGCCCGCGCCTACGGACCGGGTGTCGCCGATCCGAGACCGGCACTGGCTGCCGCGTCTTTCACCGCTGCCCAAACAGTTTTATACGATTTATCCTCGGGTTCGAACGACACTTGCATCTTCTTCTGGAGGATGTCGTTCTTAACAGACTGGTATTTTGAGTCTTGTAACTTCAGCTGCACCAATTGACGGCGGACTAACGGCGCGGCGTCCGCGAATGCAATCCGGTAAGCGGGTAACTTTTTCTCGATCTTGACCCACGCCTTAAGTCCTTTTTGCTGAAAATCGACCGCGCCGAAAAACTTGCCCTCAGCCGTTTTCATGATTTTCGATTGCAATGTGGGCGCGACTGTGTCCAGCGTGGTGGCTTGTGGCAAAAGCCCGCCCGTGCCACGCATGGTAGGCGGATTCATCTCACGGGCGACGTCATCGAATCTTCTGCCTCCCGCAAGGGCGGCTTTGATCATGGCGAATTCGGGAGTCTTCTCCCGCGCGACGATGAGTCGCAACTGGACGCGCACGGGCAGACCGAACGCGGACTGGTACTTCTCATAAGTCGTGCGTACTTCGCTCTCATCCAGTTTCATTAGTTTGCTGTACAGTGCGGTCTCGGCGAGCTGGATGCGCAGGTCCCTTTTTATCTCCTCTGGCGTTGTCCCCTGTTCCCGCATGGATACGTCGTAACTTTGACCGGGAAAATTCGCCGTGAAAAGTTTCTCCTGAACGCCGAACATCCGGTCCACGTCTTCGCCGGAGGGGAGAACCCCCATCTTCGTGGCTTCCCGCAGGATCACGATATTGCTGATGATCTGGTCGAGAACCACGCGCTCGGCGTTAGTGGGCTGTCCCCCCGGAATCGTGACCGTTTGCCGTTCCAGTTGGTGTAAGTACTCCTCCTGGGTGACGACGACGCCGTCGATCTTCGCGAATGTCCGGGGGGCGGTGGTGTCTGCTTCCGGTGTCTGAACAATGTGGCGCGGAGTCGTGTACCCGACGAGCGTCACGCCGTGCGTGTTCTCTCCCGAAGGCGGGGCGGCG
>JACMMA010000701.1 GCA_014379275.1 Armatimonadota bacterium
ACAAACTCTGCGCCGCCTCAAGGACCCGGCCGCCCTCGCCGAAATGACCGCGGGCGAAGGCGCGATCGGTTTACTGCGCCGATAGGAAGTTTTTGAACCGCCAAGACGCCAAGGCCGCCAGGGTAAGAGGACGGGGTGGGGAGATTTAACCACAGAGAACACGGAGGGCACGGAGGTAATCGGGGTAGGTTTTGATGGCTGATTCCGAAGTGCTCCGACAGCAGCGGAGCGGAAATTTGAAACTTTCCCCGCTTACCTCCGTGCCCTCCGTGTTCTCTGTGGTTAAATCTCTGTATGTGGCTAGTCTGCGCGGCGACGGAGAATGAGCTTGCCGTCTGGGACGACGGTTTGTTCCCCCATTGCGAACGTTTTGTGTCGGGCGTCGGCATTCCGGCGACCTTCGCGAACCTTTTGCCGAAGGTCCTGGGGGGCGACTACTCGCTCCTGGTGAACATCGGCATCGCGGGCGCGTATCCCGACAGCGGTCTTTCCATCGGCAAGGTCGTCTTCGCACGACTCGAAAGATATGCGGACTTAGGCATGGAACTACCCGAACCGCCGGGCTACCAGGCGTTGACGGAGACGCCATTCGGAGGCGATTACGCCGAACCGTTCCTTCTGTTCCAACCGCGCGAACTTCTCCTAGGTTCCGATGACGTGTTTGCGGCCGCGGCGAACGGCGCGACGGTGAACACGTGCACGGGGACCGACGAGACGGGGCACCGCCGGAAATACGCGTTCGATGCCGGGTTCGAAACCATGGAGGGTGCCGCCGTCGCGCACGTGGGGCAGATTTGCGGCGTGGCGGTGTGCGAAATACGCGCCATCAGCAACATCGCCGCTCGCCGCGATATGCGCCCCGAAAATATTCGCCTCGCCCTGCGAAACTTGCGGGAATACCTGGAAGCCTGTGCGCGTAAACAGTGATGTGACAAAGCTTAGTCTTGGTATCTCGCCCTGCCCGAACGACGTCTATATTTTCGCCGGTCTGCTACTGGGCAAGTCCGACACACACGGTTTGAAATTCGACTCTGTTCAATATGAGGACGTGGAGACGCTGAACGCGCTTTCTATGACCGGCGACATCGACGTTTGCAAGATTTCCTACGCCAACTTCTCCCGCATCGCAGACCGATACGAACTGCTTCCTTGCGGCGGCGCACTCGGTCGCGGCGTCGGTCCCCTGCTCCTCGTTCACGGCGCGAGATCACACTTCGATCCGTCTCGGGAAACCCTCGTTCCGGGAGAATTTACGACGGCAAATTTCCTTTTCGATTTTTACACACGGCGAAGCGATATCCCCAAGCGATATGTACCGTTCGATATTTTGTACGCCGAACTTTGCAACCGCCCGGGAGCGCAAGGGGTCGTTATTCATGAAAAGCGGTTCACGTATCAGAGCGACGGGCTGACACTGGTGCAGGACCTCGGGGATTTCTGGGAAGAAAAAACGGGTCACGCGATACCACTCGGCGCGATAGCGGTTCGGCGGAGTCTCGGCACGGATACGATAGCAAGCGTCAAGAGCGCCATTAAAGACTCGTTACAATGGGCAGACGCGAACCGCGACGAATCATTCGAGTTGTGCCGACACTACGCACAAGATCTAACTCATGGGGTTATCGAGTCGCACATCCGCCTTTATGTCAACGAATACAGCCAAGATCTAGGCGACGACGGCGCGGCGGCAGTCCGGTACTTTTTGGAGGCGGCGCAAGGGCGCGGTTCGACGCAAGCGGGATGGTGAGAGAATATCTATGAACTTCTGGCAAAAACTTTTGGGCGGAACGCAGGGCACGGGGCATCCGGTCGAGGATGAGTTTGACCCGACCTCGCTTTTGAAGCAAGCTCAACGCGAAATGGAAGAATTGCACGCCCGCAACCGCGACGTCGCAGTGCGTGCCATCACCGAGAAAAACAACCTGGAGCAGATGGTTCAGGACATAGAACGGAAAATCAGATTGCTTCAGGAGAAAGCGGACCTCGCCGAAGAGCGCGGCGATACCGATCTCGCGAAACAACTCCGGTTCGAGGCGACCTCCTACACCATGACGCTCACGGAGATCCACGCCTCGTGGGAGGAAGCGAAGCTCAAAGCAGACCGCATCAAAGCCACCATCAAATCCGAGGAGGAGCGCATTCGCCAGAAGACGACAGAAGCGATGCTCCTCGAAACGCAATGGCATACGATGCAGTTGCAACGCTCGTTGTTCGCATCGCTGATCGAAGTAAACACGGGAGCCGCGCAAAATGTCCCTACCTCCGAACGCACGGTTCGACACGCGCTGAACCGCCGGTTCGTGCGACAGGCGGTCGTCCAGCGCGATAACCTGCGTCAAATGCAAGCCGACACGGAAAAGCGAGTCGCGCTACTACGGGAAAACTCTAAACAAGCCCGGACCCGCGATAACGACGACCTGGAAAACGCCCTGCTCCGGGAGATGGAGCAGTACGAGGCGATGCTTGTACAAACTCGCGACGCTACACAGCAAGCGGAGGAAGTGACGGAACGTGCGATTGCGCTGCTCAAAGACGAAGAAGAATCACTCCGTGCACAGGGATTAGACCCCCTCATCGTGTCAGATGAGCAGATCGCCTTGTACGAAGCGCAGGCCGCTCTCGCCGATGCGGAAACCACTCGCGACAAGCGGCACAACAAACAGCGCGGTAGCATGGCCTTAATCACGTTGCTCGTTATCCTCGCCATCATTGTTTTGCTTGTCGCGTTGCTGTAGATAATTTCGCCTGAACTATGGCATGATTAGTCCGGGAGTGGACGCGGAACGACCGCATTCCGTTCGATCTTATTATGTGGATTTACCTCGAACACGAAGCCAATTGCATTAACACAGACCATGTGTCCCGCCTTTATGTGGAGCCAACGGGAAGCGGTGCCGCGCTCAAAGCAGACCTGAGCGGCAAAACTATCATGCTCGGGTACTACGACAACCGGGACGCCGCCCGCGCCGCACTGGCGGAATTAGTCGCTTTACGCGAAACGGGCGCTGCGGTGGTCAAATTGGGTAAGTAGTCTGTCTTTCTTTTTGTCCTTCCCGGACGGGGCCAACGCATCGTTGGATCGGTTTCACCTGCGGTGCTGGGACTACGTCAGGCTGCGTGCTAGTCGTGTTAGCCCTTGCTGTTTTCCCGCGAATCCGCCGCTTCATGTTAAACACGGAGTGTGTAACAAGAAGAGGCGGATTCGCGGGAAATGACTGACACATAAACACAAA
>JACMMA010000702.1 GCA_014379275.1 Armatimonadota bacterium
ACCCACCTCGGACCGCGCTCGTTGTCGGCGACGCCACGGGAAAGGGGCTACAAGCCGCGCAACATACCGCGGAGGTCAAGTATGCCCTGCGTGCCTTTCTGCGCGAAAACCCCGACCCCTCCGCCGCACCCTCCGTGCGCAAAATGAGGGGCGGCTCCATGCCCGCCGAGGCGCAGATCGCCGTGCCGGTGCCTGGGTCCAGTATGACGATCAGAACCGCGACGTAAGCATTCTCGGCGCGCGCGTCGAGCCGCAAACCGGCGCAGGCGAGTTCGTTCAGGCGGGCGAGCGCGGCGGCGGGGTCGGGGTTTTCGCGCAGAAAGGCACGCAGGGCATACTTGACCTCCGCGGTATGTTGCGCGGCTTGTAGCCCCTTTCCCGTGGCGTCGCCGACAACGAGCGCGGTCCGAGGTGGGTCACCCGGCGACGCGCCGTCGAGCAGGAAGGCGTCGTAAAAGTCACCGCCGATCAGTGCCTCGTCCCACGCGGCCTGATACTCCGTGGCGACCTCCCAACCCGCGAACCGCGCCGGGTCGGGTGCGACGAGCAGGGAGCGCTGCAGCGTTTCGGCGATGCGCTCGTTCTTGCGTGCCTCCTCCTCACGCTCGCGGCGCAGACGGGCATTCTCGGCGGCGAGCCACGCCCGTTCGGCGACGGCTTCGATCAGCTCTATCTCGCTCGGCGTCCAGGCGCGAGGGCAGTCGTCATGAACGCTGAACAGACCGACGCAACGGCTATCGCGCATCAGAGGGACGGCGACGAGCGCCCGGATGCCCAGGGCGGTGCAAGCGGAGCGTGTCTGGGCGTCGGGCAGGCGCGGGTCTGTGTCCGTGTCTTCCACGGCAACGGTCCGACCGGATAATGCCTCGACTTCGAAAAACATTCCGAAGCCGAATATCGAGTAATCGACGGTCGGAGTGGGGAACACATCCGCGTCGCGCTGCCACTCGCGGCCCTGCTTGACGACTCCGGTAGCGCCGTCCACGGAGCGGAACCCGCATCGGGCGGCGCGGAGGAACTTGCCCGTGGCGCGTACCGCCTCACCCAGCGGGGCGTCGGGTTCGTCGCCTCCTTCCAGGGCGTGAAGCCGGTCGGACAGGTCGGCGAGGAACCGCTCGCGCCGCTCGCTCTCGATCCGCGCGGTCACGTCCGTCTGCGCGACCACCGCCGCGACCACACGTCCCCCATCGTCCAGCACGGGGGCGGCGGTGTTCAGCATGAAGCGGCGTGCCGAACCGTCGAATCGCTCTATCTCGACCAGTTCGTCGGTCACGACCTCCCGATCGCGGAGCGCACGCGCCATCCCCCACTCATCCGCCCGGAGGCGTCGCCCGGCGTCGGGCCACCAGCCCTTCCACTCGCCGTACTGTTCTGTGTTCGCGGTATCCGCCGGGCTGGTCCCGGCGGGTATCCCCCAGAGTACTTCGTTCGCGCGGTTCCAGCGCACGAGTCGTCCGTCCGGCTCGGCGATGATCACGCCGACCGGGAGTGCGTCGAGCACGGCGTCGAGCAGGGCGCGGTTGCGTTCCGTCTCCCCTTCGGCGAGGAGCCGGTCGTGGATGTCGATCACCGAACCGATGAACCCCCAGAACTCCCCGTTCGGACTGATGCGGGGGCGTCCCGCGTCTATCGCCCAGCGGTAGGAGCCGTCCGCCGTTTGCAGACGATACTCCAGCCGGAACGGCTCGCGACGTTCCGCAGCTTCCAGAAAAGTCCGCCCGGCTCGTTCGCGGTCGTCCGGGTGCGTCGCCATCGTCCAACCCATCCCGAGTGCTTCGGCTTCGGTCTGACCGGTGTACTCGTACCAGCCTCGGCTCAGAAAGGTACAGTTGTGCGACGTGTCGGTGATCCAGAGCATCGCGGGCGCTGTGTCGGCGATCTCGCGGAACTGCGCCTCGCTCTCGCGGAGCATCGCCTCGGCACGCTTGCGGTCGGTAGTGTCGTTAAAGAATACGCCGACCCGCCGCTCCTCCGGTGCACCGACGCGCTGGGCGTACACGTCGAACCAGCGCCCCATTGCCGGGGCGTGGTTCTCGAAACGTACCGGCTCACCGGTCCGCGCCACGCCGCCGTAGATGCGGAACCAGGACTCGTCCATGTCGGGGACGAACTCACGTACCGTCCTACCGACCACGCCCGCCAGCCCCGTATGCCGCTCGAACGCCGGGTTGGTTTCGAGGAAGCGGTAATCGACCGGGCGGTCGCTGTCGTCGAAGAGGATTTCGATCACGCAGAAGCCCTCGTCCACCGATTCCAGCAGAGTCCGGTATCGCGCCTCGCTTTCGCGCAGGTTTCGCGCGACGCGGGCGCGTTCGATGCTTTCCCAGCAGCGCTCCGCCACCAGACGGACCAGTTCGACTTCGCCTTCCGCCCAGCGACGTGGCGTCGCGCAGTGGACCGCCATCGCCGCCACGAACCGCCCGCCCTTGTGGAGCGGGACGCAAATCACCGCCTGTATTTGCGTCGCGCGGTAGGCGGCGGGGTCGCCGACCGGTGGATCGTGCGTGTCGACGTTTTCGACCACGAACGGCTTGTCCGCCCGCATGAGCGCGAGCACTTCCGCGCCGAAGTCGGCGAACCGCATCCGCCCGACAATGCTCCGTATCTCGGGACCGCGCATGTAGTTGCCCGCCAGGTTCATCGTGTCCTGATCCGCCTCCACGTCGGCGTAGGCGCAGCGGTCCACGGCGAGGTGTTCGCCCAAAAGACGCGCCGCCGTCAGCGTGATCTCCTCCGGCTCGGTCAGGGGGCGCAGCGCGTCGTACAGGGCGAGCAGGAACCGGTCGCGCTCCTCGACCCACCGCCGCCGGGTGATGTCGGTCAGGAAACAGACGCTCGCCGCGCCGTCCGGCAGGGTCAGGGACGCGATCCGCAACTCCGCCAGAAACTCGGTCCCGTCGGCGCGGCGCATGTAGACCTCGTAC
>JACMMA010000703.1 GCA_014379275.1 Armatimonadota bacterium
ACACCCCGGAAATAGCGCGGGGGTGTTCCGGCTCAATCTATTCCTGAAAGGGCAACAAGACGCGATCCATGATCCACGAAGATTCGACGGGATACCACACCACTGGCGAAGAATGGACGAACCACTGGTATTACTGGTCGAAGTCGAAAACACAACCGACGAAGAATGGGAATATCTACAGTTGTGCCCCGAACGCGACTTTCGCTTCGTGGTGCAAGAGGAAAATGGGCTGTCTGTTCCGTTAACACGCTGGGGGCAACGGCGAATCGTTTTTATGACGCCCGCCGTCGGCGCGCGGATGGGACCGCACAGGGAGATAGTCACCATGGGAGCATACGGCAAAAGGCAATATCGCTTCCCCCTGTGTCAGTTCTACGACATGAGCGAACCGACCGGGTATCGCATCGTCGTGCAACGCGTGTTTCCCACGCGTCCGTTCCGCGAAAATGATAGGCGGGATTTTCACAAGGTTCAGCACCAACTAGAGTTCGGAGACGACATCTCGCTTTGTCCTGATCTACTCGACCGCGCCACTTCCAACGAGATTCTTCTACTTTACAGTGACATCGATTTCCATTCGTAAACGGTAGTTGACGGTTTGCTCGCTACAATCGGTGAAAGCCTCCGTCCCGCAAAACGGGCGCGACGGCGATGGTGTTGAGCGCGGCGGCTTCGTCTACATCGGCGGGAAAGCCGCGCCCGATCAGTTCGATACCCGAACCACACTCACGCAACGTGGGCAGCAGACTGCCGTGCGCCGCGTCGAACGCCGCGACCGCTGCTTTCGCTTCCGGGGAGAGGGGCATCGTATCCGGCAGATGGGAAAGGATCGCCCCCGCCGCCAGGAAGTCCTCGATAGCGAACCGCAGATTGCCGTCGTCTGCGTCGGGTTCCTGCCAGCGTTCGCCGCATGCGAGAACGGTAACGGCGGTGCCGGGGTGTTTTGCCAGGAGCAACGACACCGCGTTTGCGACCGCTTCGGCGTTGACAAACGCGCCTACGAACAACGCCGGAACCGCCGCGCCGTACTGGGCGCAGGTTGCCCCGTTCAGCGATGCAAGCAGGATGCGTGTTCCCGGCGTGACGGCTCGGAGTGTTCCCGGCGACAGACTAAACCGTCCCCGCGCCGGGACGTGATCGCGGTGTATGGCGAGTTCGGCGCAGAAAAGTGCGGCTCGTTCCGCGGTGGCCTCGCCCTTCTTGCAGAGAATGATCGTCGCACCCCGCGATACAGCGAGCGCGACCGCCGTAGAGAAACAAAGCGCGTCAACTACGACAAGAATATCGCCGCGTTCCGCCGCCGACTTCGCGCCGCGCCGTCCCCAGTCTAGCCGGACGCGAAACGGCGTTTGCGCGAACCAGTCGCTCCCCACTACCGCCCGCTTTCCAGTTTGGTCAGCACCGCGTCTAACTTCGCTTCGAGGATGGCGAGTCGCGGCGAACCGGGCGGCAATCCGCCCGCGTCGATGGCATCAATCGCGTCTTTCGCTTCCTTCAACCCGGTGCCCGACCAATCGCGGTACAGCTTGATCGCCTGTATCTTCCGCCCGTTGCGCACCTCCTCTAGGATTTCTGGCGGGAGCGGCGACGAATCGCCCGCCCGCGCTTCTACCTGCGCCGGGTCGATTCCGACTGCGCGACAGACGCGGTCAATGCGGGTTTCGAGTTCGTGTGTCGCGTTCGCGTGTGCGGGCGTCGAATGCAACGCGGGCGTCTGTGCTTGCGACTTATCGAACAGGTTGAAGAAGTTCACGGGGGCGTGTCTTTCCTTACGGCTGGAAGATATCGGCGACCGGCGCGGACAGGTCGGGCAGGGTTGCGGATTGCAGGGTTTGCGTGTCGTCATATCGTGCCGCTTCCGTCCACTCGGTCAACCCACGTACCATCACGGCAACGGTTCGCTCGTCCGGTCGGATCAGCCACGCCTCCCCGACACCAATCGTGAAGTAGTCCGCGAGTTTCTCGGATAGAACACCCGGTGTGTCGCTGTCGGGCAGGATCTCGACAATCAGATCCGGTGTGACCGCCAGATACCCGGCGTCCCAATAGTTGGCTTGGCGGGCGAGGCGGTCGTTCGTGACGTAAAGGCAATCGGGCTGACGGACCTGAAGTTTCGGCGTCCGGCGGATCAGTACGTCGCAGGGGGCAGGGAATACGCGACCGGTTTTGACCGCCTCCTCGTAGGTTTCCAAGCGGCGAGCGACGCGTAGCGCGACCCGCTGATGACCCAACTTCGGGCTTGCCATAAAGTATCGCACCCCTCCGACAATGTCGTAATGCCCGCGTATCGTCCCTTCTGTCAGGTAGTCTTCCCACGTCAGAAGGGGGTGGGTACCGTCCGCGCCATTTTTTGACAGGTCGGCTTTTGGCGCGGGTATAGCAGTCACGGTCGCCATGGTGTGTTCTCTCCCGGGGTGACGCGCCCGTTACGGCTCGCCCAGCGCGGTGCAAATGTCCACCGTGGCGCGGCTCCGGTTGAGGGTGTAAAAGTGAATCCCGTCCACGCCGTTCGCCAGCAGGTCGCGGCTTTGTTGCAGAGCGTGCTCGGTGCCGATCTGCGCGACCGCGTCGTTGTCGCCCTCGACTTTTTCCAGGGCGACGAGAAGCGGATTCGGAATCCGCGCCCCGGACAGCGCAACCATGCGCTTGACGCCGGCGACGCTGACCACGGGCATGAGCCCGGCGACTATCGGTGCGGTGATACCTATCGCGCGCGCCTCATCGCGGAACCGGTACAACTCGGCGTTATCGAAAAAGAACTGCGTGACGATCACCGACGCGCCCGCGTCCTGTTTCGCCTTTAAGTTTTCCAGGTCGCGTACTTTGTTCAAACAGTGGATGTGCCCTTCGGGATAGCCGGACGTCAGGACACAGAAGCCGGGGTTACGCTCGGCGATAAACGAAATCAGTTCGGACGCGAACGCGAAGCCGCCCTCGGTTTGTACGAACTCGGTCTGGCCTTTGGGCGGGTCGCCGCGAAGCGCGAGTACGTTGCGGATGCCCGCGTCCCACAGCCCGTCCAGAATCGCACCGATCTCGTCCCGCGTGTGCCCGACGCACGTCAGGTGCGCCACGGAGCGGATGCCGATCTCGTTTTGAATCCGTCCCGCCAGATCCACCGTCTTCTGCCGCGTCGATCCGCCCGCGCCGTAGGTCACGGAAACGTAGCCCGGCTGGAGCGGTCGCAACCGGTCGATCGTGCGGTACAGCGCGACAAACCCTTCGTCGTCCTTCGGCGGGAAAAACTCGAATGAACGGGTCGGCACAGTACTCTGGGCGATCAGTTCGTCCACGCGTAGCGGCGGCTGAGCGGTCGCGGACGCGAGATTCTTCGGAGTGGGTACGGCTTCGGTATTCATGGTCCTTCATTATACCCGCGTATTGCCGCGCAAGTCGCAGGAAAAAATAGCGACGATTGGGCCATTTTGTGTGTCTTACTCTAAAAGCGGGGTATGAGAATCCCGTGTGAGAAAACAAAATATGTTCGCACCCTCTGTACTAATCGTCGTTCCGACATATAACGAAATCACGAATATCGAAACGTTGCTGTCCGGTATTCATGCCGCCGTGCCCGCCGCGCACGTGCTGATCGTGGA
>JACMMA010000110.1 GCA_014379275.1 Armatimonadota bacterium
GATGTAAAGGGCGCGTTCCGTGGACGTCAGCGGCTTTTCTTCCGCGATGGGAGCCGGCTCGCTAGGCTCTTCCTCCCAACGACGGAAGCGTGCGCCGGGGCGAAAAAAGAGAAGCCGGTCGGCGAAACGGTCGGGCGGGACACGTCGGCGCGGTGACGGCGGGATAGCGAAAGCGAATGCGGGTGGTATGGGCGGGAAAAACACCGGGCAAAACGGCTTCGCGTCGCCTAACCGAACACGAACCGCGCTCCTAGTATACCCCGGTTTGTCACCGACGCGGTATCATAAAAAGCGTGACCGATATTCGCTTCTCGCCAGACCGCCCGGTGTCGGGTTGGGCGTTTCTTCTTGCCGTTATCGCGCTGATCGGTGCGAACATTCCGTATCTGCTCGGTTTGCTATGGACGCCCGAGGGTGCGACGTTCACCGGCTTGACATTCAACGCCGACGATGGCGCGGTGTATCTGGCCTGGATTCGGCAGGCGTCGGAGGGCAATTTCTTTTTCACGAATCGCTTCACCACCGAACCACAACAGGGGCTGCTCGTCAATCTGTTTTTCTACCTGCTCGGCACGGTCGGGCGCATCACGCAACTCGCGCCCCCGGTGATCTACGCCGTGGCACGGGTCGTTTTCGGTGGACTGCTATTGTGGGCGCTATGGCGACTGGTTGTGACAGTCCTCGCCGAAAGCCGCGCCCGTATTCTGGCGTTCGCGTTTCTGTGCTTCGCTTCCGGCTTCGGGTTCAGCTCCGACTTCGACCCACGCTTCGCTTTCGAGCAACCGATAGACCGGTGGCAACCGGAAGCGATAACGTTTCTTTCGCTGTATTACACGCCGCTTTTTACGTCCGCACTGGCTTTGATGGCGGTCTTCGCCGCGTCGTTTTACCGCGCCGAACAAACCGGCAGGAAACGCGATCTCATCCCCGCCTGCCTCGCCGGGTTCCTGCTCGGCAACTTCCATTCCTACGACATTCTGCAACTGTTCGCGTTCGCCGGTGTGTATCGCGTCCTGACCGACGTTCTGAACGCACGCGCGAACTTCGCGGGGTATGTGCGGCTGGCGATCATCGGGCTCGCCATGCTCCCGACCGCCGGGTACCAGTTCTGGGCGATTCAAAACGAGGCGGTGTTCAACGCTCGCGTCTTCGCGACCGCTACGGAGACGCCGTCACTGGTCTGGGTGCTACTCGGATTCGGCCTGCCGCTGCTACTGACGGTGATCGCCCCGTTCGTAGACCCGGCGCGGCGGAAGTTTTCGCCGGACGCGATGCGCCTTTTGATCGTCTGGGCGGTCGTCGCCGTCGCCATCGCTTACGTGCCGGTGTCGTTCCAACGTAAGTTGCTGATGGGCGCACACCTGCCACTCTGTATCGTCGCCGGGGCAACTCTTGCCGCCGTCACGGAAAAACTTTCCGGCTCGCTCCCGGCAATCATTTCCGTGTTCGCCGTGCTGATAACCGTGCCGTCGAACGTCCGCCTTCTGGCACGTGATACCGCTTTGTTAGCGCGGAACGCCGCCGGAACCCAATATCGCCCGTATCTACTCGCGGACGAAGCGGACGCGCTACGCTTCCTAGAAAACACAGCGAAACCAGGCGACGCGGTCCTGGTTCCCCCGGACATGGTCTCCTATAAGTACGGCGCAACCCCGCTCCTGCCGTACCTCGGCGTGTATGTACCGGCGTACTCGTCCGCAACCGCCTACGCCGCGCACTGGAGCGAAACGGCTTTGTTTCAGGAGCGTAAACTCGGCGAACAAACCAACTTTTTCCGCGCCGCGATGACAGACGGCGTGCGGCAAGCTTTCCTGGACGAAAACCCAACGATACGCTACGTTCTATACGCGGATGCGGTAAAGAATGGGCTGGTTGACGCGCAAGGAAAGCTTTTCGCGAACGAGAAAACCGGCGCACCACTGTTCGCGGGCGTGGACTGGACCGGGGGGAGCGACAACGTGCCGCCCTTTCTCGAACCCGTGCATCAAAGCGGTTCGGTGACAATTTTCCGCGTGAAACGGGACGGTGAGTAGTTCGGAGCCCCCCCGCCCCAATTCCGGGGGCGCCGGAGTGAGTACCGGGGAGGGGTGTTCACCGGCCGAGCCTGATGCCCCACTCCCTTTCCGTCTCCCCCAGAATTGGGGGCGGGGGGCACACTCACTTACGGATCGCTGTGATCGCCTCGCCAAACCGCTTATGGGTGGACCAACGGCGCAAGCCCAGAAGATGCGGCGACGATTCGGCGGAGCCGTGATCCTCGGTCAAGCCGAGGCGGTAGCCCGCCTCCGCCGCCGCGTCTGCGACGCGCTTGTCCCACTTACCGGACGGGTACGTCAGGAACCGCGCCGTCCGTCCCATGTTCTCCTCATGGCGGATCTTCGACTCCCACATCTCGCGGCGTAGCGCGGAATCCGAAAACGTCCGCAGGTCGGGTGGGTGTGTATGGGTCTGCGAAACGACCCGTGCCAGACCGGATGCCTCCATTTCGCGCAGTTGTTCCCAGGTGCAGTGATCCTTCCCCGTGCGAACCCCGACGAATTTCGTGTGCGCAGAAACGACAAACGGATAGCCGCGCCGCGTGAGTTCCGGGAACGCATGGTCATAAATGCCGCGCGTGTTATCATCGAAGCAAAGCACCATGGCATGGGCGGGGAGTGCACGCTGCCCGGTGCGCAGATGATCGTACAAGGCGTCCAGCGGCACCGGCATCGTCCCGGCGTCTTCCAGCCGGTTCAGTTGTCGGGCGAACTCGTCCACGCCGGTATCGAACCAGACGATCTTCGTCCCGTCGGGCACGATGTCATGCCACACCAGAATATGGGTCGGGCGTTGCGATCTTTTGGCGGCGGGAGCAATAACTGGCAACATGGGTATAGTATTCCGTGGTCGGAGTGTGGGGGACAGTACCGGGGAGATAACGATATTGATCCGACTACGCGCAAAGAGCCATCGAACGAATTATGGGCGACAAAATTAAGAAAACGGACAACGGGTTTCGTAACCCCCACAATCTGCCGACGAAAATCTGCGCGGGGTGTGGTAAGCCGTTCACCTGGCGAAAAAAATGGGAGCGCGACTGGGAAACCGTCCGATTTTGCTCCGACGCGTGCCGAAAGGAAGGGGCTAGGGAATAGCTATGACAAGGGACGGGTTGCCGCCCCCTACAGCGCCCGCATATCCGCGGTCTCTTGTTCCCTTTCCGCTTGCTCATACAGCAGACCGTAACGCAGACCGCGTAGCGAGACGAGCAATGAGTCTGTGCCGAGCCGCGCCATGACGCGTGCCTGGATGATCGCGCCCGCGACGATCACATCGGCGCGGTCAGGTTCGAGTCCGGGAACCTTTCGTCGCTCCGCCAGCGGAAGCGAAGCGAGGAAAGCGGCGCGGGATTCGATCTGCTCTCGCGTCAGGCGGGATGCGTGGACGGCGTCGAACGTCACTGCTTCGCCACGGGCGGCAATCTCCATCGCGGCAAGGTTTGCCGCCGTCCCGCCCGAGGCGACGAGTACCGGCGCGAGTGCGGCGGGTGGCGTCGGAACGTCCGCGAGTGCCGCGTTCGCCAGCAACAGGGCCGCTTGAAACGCCTCGCCGGTAACGGGGTCGCCCAGACCCGCCCGCTCGGAAAGCCGCACCGCGCCGATCTGTAGCGATTCGGCATAAATGATGTCGGCATCCACGCCCTGTACGATTTCCGTGGAACCGCCACCGATATCAGACGTGATGAATAACGCCGCACCGGCAATGCCACCGGCACGCATTATATCGGCATCGTTGCGCGCCGCCCGATACGTCAGCCCCGCCTCGCGTGCGCCGGCGATGATCTCCACCGTTCCGCCCATCCGCCGCTCCGCCTCGGCGACGATCTCCGCGCCGTTGGTCGCGTCGCGCAGGGCAGAGGTTCCCACGGCGGCGACGGTCTGGGCACCCAAGCCTCGCGCCTGCCCCCCGAATGCGGCGAGCGCCGATAAAGTCCGCTCTGCCGCCTCGTCCGTGATGCGCCCGCTACTATCCACGCCTTTGCCGAGCCGCGTGATGACCGTTTCATCGAAAAGAATGTTCAAAACGCCGTCCGCGCTACGCCGCGCCACCGTCATCTTGACGCTGTTGGTGCCGATGTCCACCGCCGCAACCGTTCTATGGTTCGTCATAGAAATGTTTTACCAGAACATGTCGCTGATTCGCATCGGAGCGCGGTAAAAGTATGTGACGATCAGCCGTCGCGAGCCTTACAAATCGAGCGACGTATCTGTCGGAATGAAATGGCAAAAATCACCGCGACCGTCGCGCCGACCGAGGGTGGCAGCATGTATACGATGGTCGCCTTCAAAAAGTCGGTGTAGGCTTGTGGATCGACGACGCGCGCGCCTGATCGAAGTGCCCTAATGTTTAACGCTTGGCACCCCGCCGCGAGTAAAATTGCATGGCACCGAGTCGGTAGGAGTGGGCATGACAGATGGCGACGGCGAGTCCGTCCGCCGCATCGTCCGGTCTGGGTATTTCCTTGAGGCTGAGAAGGCGCGTCACCTGCATCTGCACCTGATTCTTGTCGGCGCCGCCGTAGCCGGTCACTGCTTGCTTGACCTGCATCGGGGTGTATTCCGCCCACGACAAACCGCGTTGCGCGAACGCCAGCAACATTACTCCGATCGCCCTGCCTACCGAGAGCGCGTTGGTAACGTTCGTGTTGAAAAACAATCGCTCCGTGGCCACCGTGTCCGGCTGATACTTGTCGAGCAAGGTATTCACGTCGTTGTAGATCGAAAGCAGTCGGTCCGGCATCGCCATATCCGGCGTCGTCAGGAGAACGCCGGAATCCAGCGGGTACAGTTTCCCCTCTTCGTAGCGCACGACGCCAAACCCGGTAGTCGCGGTGCCGGGGTCTAATCCAAGTACTATCACGCTTCCATTAGACCACACGCTTGACGCTATGATGCGCGGGTTATATTATGGGAACCAGTCTTGAAACAATGACCGCCCCATGAACTCGCTCCCGACCCCTCCCCCATCGCTGAATAAAGTCCGTCGCGTTCTAATTGCGACCCCGGTCGGCATCTACGGCGGCGCGGAAAATGTGGTACTTTCCATCGCCCAGCGGCTAGGCGAGCGTGGGATTACACCGATCGTGGCGATCCTCCGGCCCGGTCCGCTGGAGTCCAGGGTGCGCGATCTGGGCATCGAATCCGTCCATGTTTTCCCGCAAGAATACCGGTGGCGCGACATCGGGATTCAACTGCGCTCGATCGCCTGGCTCCGGGATATTATCGTCAAAGAACAGGCGCAGTTGGTTCACAACAATCACATGGCGCATCTGATCGGCGGTCCGGCGGCGAAATGGGCCGGTGTCCCCTCCATCTGGCATCTCCACGATCCGCCCGACCCGTCCGACGGGGCGATGGGGCGGTTTCAAAAATTCATCCCGCAAGATTACTGTATTTTTACGACCCCTATCGTGCAGGAGGGATGGCGGGATATCTCCGCGAAGCGCCCCCATTCGATCATTTATCCGGACTGTGTTTCGCCGGAATCGCTCCGCCGGGTCCCCGCTTCGAGCAACATCCGGGAGCGATACGGCATCTCAGACGCCCCCTTCTTTATTCAAATCAGCCGAATCCAATCGCACAAAGACCACCCCACGTTGTTCCGCGCTATGGCGCGGGTGCTGGAAAAGTACCCCGATGCCTCGCTGGTTGTCAGCGGGGAGCCGACCGACGTCGCGCAACAGGCGTACTTCGGGGAGATTAAAAACGTCGCCGAAACGCTCGGGATCACGAACCGGATTCGTTACATCGGATTCGTCCCGGAAGACGACCTGGTCAACCTGAGGCGCGAAGCACTGGCACTGGTCCATGCGGCGCACACCGAAAGCTACGGTTTGTCGTTGCTGGAGGGGATGGCACTCGGTGCGCCGGTGATCGCTTGCGCGGCGGAGGGGCCACGTTTGCTGGTAACCGACGGTGAGAACGGCTTGCTGGCCCCGGTGGGAGATTTTTCCGCGCTGGCAACCGCGATGATACGAGCAATAGAGGACGCGCCTTTGCGAGAACGGTTGAAGGTAAACGGCATGCGTTTCGCCGAAACCCGTAGCGTGGAAACCATGGTTGACCAAACCGTCGCCGTTTATAACAACGTATTGTAGATTCGAACGGTGATGGACACGGACCACTGTGACGCAACCAGATATACAGTGAGCGTGTCTGATGAAGCGAAGGAGTATTCAATATGATGCGTTTTTCCGCTCTTATCGCCATCGCTTCCTGCACTTTCACTGTGGTCGGCTGCTCGTTGGTACGATCTCCCGCTGTCGGAGAATGGTCCGGTAAAATGACCGCCGCGCCGCAAAGCGGAATGATCGGCGCGTTCGCCACCGGAATGACGGCGGCGATGGGGGGTGATCCTTCTGCGAGCCTGACTCTGAAAAGCGACGGGACGGGTTACATGAAGGTAATGACCGCGCCGGAGCAGGCAATCACTTGGAAAGCCGACGGCGAAAGAATTCTTCTGTATGGCATGGAGAAGCCGTCGAAAGCTGAGGCGTCGCCCGCGCCCGAGGAACCCATCATCGGCAAGTTTTCGGAGGACAAAAAGTCGCTCGTTTTTGATCTCGGACCGGTGCAGTTTAATCTCGCCAAAAAAGCGGAGTAAGCTGTTGGGGCTTGGGGGTCAGGCGTTAGGGTATCATTGGTGAGCGGGTGGCTGCCGCGTGTCCGCTCCCGCTCCGACCCGAACACCCAAGCCCTAACCAGATGCTCGAACTGCGCCGCTTCGCCATTCAATATCAAACCGTCACCGGCTGGATGATCCCGCTCGGGTATCTCGTCGTCGGATTCATGGTCGGTTGGTTGGTCAGCCGACTCCTTGTGCCACGATTGCGGCAGGTCGCGTTCGCGACGCCCTGGCGCGGCGACGGTGCGATTGTACGGGCGGTCGGGGAGTTCCCTACCCTCTGGTGTGTTCTGATCGGTGCGTACTTCGCGGTGCGCCATCTGCCGATGACGCTCCCCGCGATGGTCGTTACCGGGCTGAGCAACGCCGTGTTTGTGGTCGCGGCGATCTCGGTGACCATCGTCGCATCGCGCATCGCTGTCAGCGCCACCCATTACGCCGCGGAACGGTCCGGCACCGGGCGGGCGTCGGCGACGATCTTCGACAGCATTGTCAAACTGGTAGTGGTCTGCGTCGGCATCCTGCTCACCCTGCAATCGCTCGGCATCGCGATTACCCCGATCCTGACCGCGCTCGGCGTCGGCGGCCTCGCGGTCGCGCTCGCCCTGCAGGACACCCTCGGCAACCTGTTCGCGGGTTTCCAAATACTCGCCTCGCAACACGTGCGGCCGGGCGATTACGTCAAGCTGTCGTCCGGCGAGGAAGGCTACGTGCGCGATATAACGTGGCGTATTACCACCATCGAAGCCTTGACCAAAGTCACGTCCGTCGTTCCGAACAGCAAACTGGCGGGTGCGATCGTTTCCAACTACTATCAACCGGACACGGAAATCGCCGTACTGGTCCCGCTCGGCGTCGCGTTCGATTCCGATCTGGAAAAAGTCGAGCGTATCACGAACGAAGTCGCGAAAGACGTGATGCTGACCGTGGAAGGCGGGGTACCCGAGTGGGAGCCTCTGGTACGCTACAATAACTTCGATTCCAAGGAAGCCGCGATAACGTTCAACGCCGTGTTGCGAACCCGCGAGTTCGGCGAGCAGTTTCTGGTACGCCATGAGTTTATCAAGCGGCTCCAGAAGCGATACCAGGCGGAAGGCATTCGGATTCCTTATCCGGTTCAGACCGTTCGCCTCGCTTTGCCTTTAGATGAAAATGAAACCAAACACTGACCTTCCCTCTATTCCTTTCGTTCTGGAGGCGCCTGATTGGGGGCGGCTTCCGATCGCCGACAACGACGAGCCGCTGATTCCGGTGCCGATGACCGGGCGACTGCGCGGGCACTCGATGTATTTCGAGATGCAAATACCGGAGGCGGCGCCGACGATCACGGTGCGTGCCGGGGTTCTGGAGCGGCTACAAACTGTGGTCGCATCTCTTCCCGAAACCGTGGCGCTGATCGTTTTTGATGGCTACCGACCGCTCGCGGTGCAACAATGGCTCTGGGATAACTACCTCGCTACGATTATTGCCAACGAACCACATCTCTCGTCGGAGGAAGCCGAGCGAAAGGTGCGGCAGTTCGTGGCGTTCCCCGCCGTCGACCCGCTTCGCCCGCCGCCGCACCGTACCGGCGGCGCGGTGGACGTGTATCTCGTGGAAACCGAAACGGGTACCGAGGTGCCGATGGGAACTGCGCCGGACGCTATCGTGCCCGAATCGGTCACGCGTCACTTCGAGGACGTTCCCGAGGAGCCGTTCACGACGAACCGCCGATTGCTCTGGCACGCGATGACGAGCGCCGGGTTCGCAAACTACCCCGGCGAGTGGTGGCACTTCGAGTACGGCAACCAGCGTTGGGCGAACATCACAGGCGCAGATGCGGCGGTATACGGGTTGCCGGGGGATGGGGAGATCGGGTTGTAGGTTTTCCCCCTCCCCCTGGCACCCAGAAGGTACCCGGGGGAGGGAGAAACAGCGAATCTACAGCCGCACTTCCGCCGTCGCTTCCGCCCGAACCGCTTCCCGCGTCCACGGCACCCGTCGGTACTCGCGCCGCGCCGCGAGCGGCAACTGGTCCGCGTAGTGCGGCGACGCCGGGTCGTCGGAATTCCCCCAGGGTAGGCACGCCCAGATGTCGGGGTTGCCGTCCGGACGAAGTTCGACCACGCTCCGAAACGACGTGCCGAATGTCACCGTGGTCTTCCCGTCCGCCTCGTTCAAGCGCCCGCCGAACGGGACGAGCGAATCCAACCCGCCGTCGCAGGGCAGGTCAACGTTTCCGCGACGCAACCGGTGCAGGTCACCCCACTTCACGTCGAGCGGATAGCCGTAGGCGCGTAGCCATTCGGCTGCGTCCGCCAATGCTTCCGTGGCACCTATGGGATTGAGGACGATTGCATTCGATTCAAAATCAGCCTCGGCTAATGGTACAGTCTCGGCATAATGCGCCATGAGATAACCGCCTAGCTTTAGGCGTGATTGCACCCATGGTTGGAGAAGCCAAACCTGGAACAATGCTGCCCCACGTGAGTCGCTATGCAGTCTGCCGTCCCATTTGGCGAGCACGCCGACGGCATCCACGACACTCCGGCGCTCAGAAGCACTACGGAGAAGTGCGTCGAGTTCCCGTTTAGCGTTCAGGTCGGTGCAATCGGTCGCAAAGATTCGTGCGTGCTCAGGCGTCAGCGCGGCCTCGGTTTGCAACATCTCGCGCATCTGGTCGCCGCGTAGAGTGCGAACGTTTGGGGCGAGAAAATCGGGGTACGGGGGTGGGACCTGCATGTCGTCAGCGCCGCAGTAACCGGGGTTGTCGTTGCAGTTCTGCACGAACCCGGACGCCGGGCGTATCGCTTGCGGCAGTTCGTCGATGGTCAGCGTGGTGCCCCATTCCGTCGCCGAGGTCCAGCCGGGGACCGGTGCGTGGAAGTCGAAGCCGTCCGGTCGGCGCGGCACGCTCCCCGCTGAAATGTAGCCGATGCTCCCGGTGGCGTCACCGAAAAGGTGGTTGAACATCACCGTATGGCATCCCGCGAGTGCGGCGCGGTACTCGTCCACGTTTTGCGCGAGGCACTGCTCCCGCACCTGGGTCAGCACGTGAACGTCGCCGATGCCTGCCTTGCGGATCGCGTACCGCTTGCCGTTCTCTTCCTTCAGAATCGGTCCGTGGTGCGTGGACACCACCGTCTGACCGACAGTGCGAATGTCGCCGTTGCCGTGCCGGACGCTAAACGAGTATTTTCGCACGTCGCACGGGCGGGTCCCGCCGTCGTATTCGTACACCGGCGGCTTTCCGGCGTCCTGCCGCAACCGGATCTCGTACAGGTCGGATAGGTCCGGCGCGTTCACCGTGTTCGCCCAGGCGATGCGCCCGTTGGTGCCCATCGCCATATACGGCGTGCCGACGAACGCGACCCCGTACATGTTCAGCGCACCGCCGGTTACATGCCCCTCATACCAGCGGAGTGCGCCGTCAATCGCGAGGTGCGGGTCGATGGAAACGATGGCGTTTCCCGACGCGGTACGCTCGCCCGCAACCGCGAAACCGTTGCTCCCGAACGTCGCCGGGGATCGCTCGAAATGATCGGTAGCGAAGTACAGGTTGTACATCAACCCGAGTGAGACCACATCGGTCGGCGACACGGCGAACGCCCAGGCGGGGCATTTTTCGGAATGGTCCGACTGGAACCGGTTGATGCCTGCGACGAACGATTCGATCCCGTTTCGCAGTTCATCGGACAGTTCGCTGTACCGTTTGGCAGCGGTTTCCGGCAGACGGTACGCGCGAATCGCGATGTCGCGTTCCAGATACCCGGCGCCGAGTATCGACGCCGCCTCGCCGCGACTCGCGAGATAATGCCCGAGCAGGGCGGATAATCGATCCTGCGCCTGCGCGTACCCGAAGCCGTACAACGCGCCTGGTTCCGAGTCGGCGAAAACGTGCGGAACCCCGTACGCGTCGCGAATAATGGTGACATTCTGTCCCGATCTCATACCGCCATTGTCGCACGGGGCGCGAAAATCGTCAAACGGCGGCGCAGAAAAAAGAACGGCATAAACACGTCAGTAAGAGAACTTGCCCGAACGGTGGGTATACTGCAGGAAGACCACGCAGATCAACCATTCGAATCCAGCTTCCGTGGAGAAAGGTACGACTATGTCATTCAATAGATTCCGTGTGACCACAGTAGGTGTTTTTGTTTCTGCTGCGGTTATACTCATTGCCTGTGCACAGACCGCGTACGCGCAGTCTACCATCGACCTTTTCGACCAGAGCCAGGGCGGTTCCATCGCGTCGGCATCACCAACCATCGGCGGGTTCGATCCCATCGGTCTGATCGGCGGAGCGACTACCGGCGAGGGAAACGCCGGAAATACGATCTTCAGCGACAGTAATACGCAACCGAACTTCGTGCAAATCTCTACCACAAATCTAATCACGATCAACCGGGTGGAGTTGTTCAACTCTCAGGACGGTGCCAGTGCCAGCCGTGGCATCTCACTGTTTTCGTTGTTCGCCGATACGGATAACAATGGGACTTTTGAGACGACTTTGATCGGTGGCGTTGACCCGGTAGACACCGGATCGGGGGCGAATATCTACTCCTTCGCCGGCGTGACGGCGCGGTCTTTTCGTGCCCAGTTTACGGGCAATACCAGCGTGACTTTTCCGGGCTCCCGCATCATCGAACTCGACGCGTTCAGCACACCAGTGATCGTGCCGGAAGCCGAGGCGAGCACACTTTCCGGACTCGGGCTTGCTTCACTCGCGATAATGATCCACCGACGCCGCCGAAGTGGTAAATGATAGGTTGAGGCAGGCTCGGTAGGATGCCGGATCAGATGGTTCAAGGAGGGGCGAACGGCTTTATGTCGGTCGCCCCTCTTCGTAGCGGATTGTAAGCGGCACACTACTGGGTCCACCTGCCGAATGGCATCAAACGGGCGGTGGGTTGGAAACCTCGCGCCTTCGCCTCGCGTTGCAGTGCCTCCCAGCCCGGTTTCAACCGCCCCTCCCAGGTTCGCAACCCGAGCGACGCCAGAAAGCCACGAAATCCGTTGCCAGGGACGGCATAGTAGCGCGTCCGGTCCGCGATCTCCTTTGCAGAACGGTCCGTCTGTCAGGAAAACGCCACGGTCGGCACCTGCGCCGCGTGTTTATCCCACGCCGCGAACGCGGATTCGACGAAACAGGCTTGCTTCGCCTCGTCGCTCTTGCAGTCCGGCGACGATGGGTACCCGGCTTCTACGAAATGTATCGGCTTGTTCGGGTAAAGGTAGAGGGCACTTTCAAAATCGGCTAATGGAGCGTTCGGCGACCGCACGGTGAAATCGGGGTGAAGCGGGTAGTAGGTAACGAAAACAGCGTCGCACACGGCGTTCAGCGCCTGCGCTTTGCGGCGCGTCTTTCCGTCCGTCAAACCGCCGTGGGAGATCGTCACCCCGACCGGGACGCCGGGGCGTTTCGCGTGTACGTAGTCGCGCATTTCGGACAGGAAAGTCCGGTACGTCCGCCAACCGTCTGTCTCGGCGGAAAGAAAATCGCTGACTTCGTTCCCGAGGACGATCCCGGCGAGCGTCACGTCCGGCATCTCGCCCAACACGTGATCGAGCAGTGCCCGAAACCGCGCCCGCATCCGCTTGTCGTCCCATGCCACTGCCGCAAGGTCCGCCGGAACCTCGCGCTTGACCGTGTTGATCGGGCGCAAAATCAGCAGAAGCGACATTTTCCAAGCGGGATAGAACTGGTTGGCGATGCGCGGGAACGGACTGGTGAACACACCCGGCACGGTTTCCACCCC
>JACMMA010000704.1 GCA_014379275.1 Armatimonadota bacterium
AGCGGCGAATCGCGGGAAAACAGCACGGGAAAGCCAAGCAGTAACACAGCACCGCAGGTACAACGATCCAACGTAAGGTTGGCGCCGTCCGCGTAGGACAAAAAAAGCTACGAGCACAAGGAGAACAACTATGGTCCGAACAATCAGCACCGAAGGAAACGTAGTAAGCACCATAACCGCCTTGCCGGGGGAAGTGATCGCGCTTCCTGCGGGGAAAGTACTGCGGGTGCAAGCGACCATGGGGACGGCATATATCACGCACACGGGACGTGACTTTTTTTTATGGCGCGGCGACGTGGAACTTCTCCCTGCGGTAGAAACAAGGACCTGGGGCGCGCCGGTGTTTTCGGCACTGGGGGGGCGTCCCGCGACCGTGATAATAGAGATAGAAAGGACGTTTTTCCCATGGGAATCGTGGATCCGAAACTGGCGACAGCGAGTGAGCGATGCGATGAAGGATATTTGGACGCGCTGGCGGGCGAGATCCGCCGGCAGGCGCACGACGGCGAACCGACCCTGTCGCTGGAGCGAGTGCTGAAACAATCGCCGTGGTCCCGCCGACAAACAGAGCGGCTTTTTCGGGAACGGTTTCTCACGTCGCCGCTCCGTTATTTCCGCGACTGGCAGCAAGACCGCGCGTTCGCGCTTCTTTCCAGCGGCAAAGACGTCCTTTCCGCCGCCATCGAATCGGGCTTTGTCAGCACCGGGCGGCTGCATGATGCCGTCCTATCGCGGCACGGTATGACACCCGGTGAAGTGCGGCGACGCGGCGACGGCGTCACCATCCGCTATGCATTTTTCGACACGCCGCTCGGCGCGGCTCTCATCGCTGCGACCGAACGTGGTGTCTGCGCGCTCCGTTTGTGTCAATTTATGGAAGGCGAGGGCGGCGGCGGCGCTGCCCTCGCCGAAATCCGCGATGATTTCCCGCAAGCGACGTTCATCGAAGAAGTTTCCGCCGTGCAAGGATATGCGGACCAGCTTATCGCATTTTTATCGGCGCGCGCGGACAGCTTCGCGCCGCGCGTGGACATCTTCTTCGGAACGACATTTCAGCGCGAAGTGTGGAGCGAACTGCAAGCCCTGCGCCCCGGCGATGTGATCTCGTATACCGAACTCGCGAAGCGGGTCGGACGACCGAACGCCTACCGTGCCGTCGCCAATGCCTGCGCCGCGAACCATTTAGCGATCGCGATTCCCTGTCATCGGGTCGTGCGTTCGGACGGCGAAGTTTCCGGTTATCGTTGGGGGAAAGAGTGGAAAAAGCGGCTGATCGCCTTCGAAACCCAGAAGCGGGAAGCGACCCTTTGACCCGCCCCGGTTTGACACGCGGGGGAAGCGGGCGGTACAATAATCGCCGTTAGCATTCGGCACGGAAGGGTGAGCGGAATGGTATCGCCACCGCCTTGAAAGCGGTCTCACCTGTGAAAGGGTGTGCGGGTTCGAGTCCTGTCCCTTCCGCCTTTGCTTCGTTTTCACACAGAAGGAACCGTTTTCGTATGACTGTCGCGACGTTGCGCCGCCCCGCATTGTTTGTTCTCGTTGCCGCTTCCGCCTTCGTTTCGTTCGCCTGGGCGCAGAACGATACGCTCGGGCATCAGGACACACCGATCCTCCCCGGCACCGAATGGCACGTCCATGACGGACTCCGTCCACAACCGCCCGTAATCGCCCCCGCGGCGTGGGACGGTAAACCGGTCCCCGCCCCGTCCGACGCCACCGTTTTATTCGACGGCAAATCGCTCGACAACTGGCGCATGAAGGGGGATAAGCCCGGCGCATGGAAGATCGAGGACGGCGCCATGGTCGCCAATCGCACCGGCGATATTCAAACGAAGCAGGAGTTCGGCGACTGCCAGTTGCATGTCGAATGGGCAAGCCCGGCTAAAGTGGAAAGTGCCAGCCAGGGGCGCGGCAATAGTGGCGTTTTCCTCCACGGACGGTACGAAATCCAGGTGTTAGACAGTTACGAGAACCCCACCTATCCCGACGGGCAGGCGGGCGCGGTCTACGGCCAGCATCCGCCCCTCGCGAACGCCTCCCGAAAACCGGGCGAATGGCAGACCTACGATATCTTCTTCACCGCGCCGCGTTTCGAGGGCGACACGCTGAAAGAACCGGCGTATGTGACGGTGCTGCATAACGGCGTACTGGTTCAGAACCACACCCCGATTGCGGGCGGCACCGCGCACATGGCACTGGCGAAATACGGCGACGCGAAAGCGACGGGACCGTTCCGCCTGCAGGACCACGGCAACCCGACCCGGTTCCGCAACATCTGGGTGCGCCCACTGGCGTCTGCCCCCACTCCCTAATCCTCTCCCTGGAACCACCAAATATCGTGCGTTAAAGGACCTGCTTTTTAGCGCACGGGCTTCACCGGGCGATAAGGATGCCGGAGGATACCGACAGTGGATTGGGATAAAACCCTGGAGCAGTTGAACCATCGCGTCACCGTGCCTATCGCCGTCGAACGCTGGGGAGGAGCCCCCGACTCTCTGCGCTACGTTCGCACCGGCGTGAACGCCGTCTTTCGCTTTCAGAGAAACAACACGGGCTGCTATCTCCGCATAGCGCATGATGGCCTCATTGATTCGCGCAAGGTAACGTCCGTACTGCGCTTCCTTTCCCATTTATGGCGCGAGGGAGCAGCCGTTTGCGAACCGATTGCTTCCGTTGACGGTCAACTGATGGAGTCAATCTCGATCGATGGGGAAACCGAATCGCTGCCATCGGATGGGAATTGGATGGCAACGGTGACGCGGGAGGTGGCGGGAACCCCTCTGGGTTGGGACTTGACGGAGCTCGCCGCGTTCGAAGCGTGGGGGCGTTGCCTCGGCAGTTTACACGACGCCTCTCGCTCCTATACTTCTCATCCGGAGGATGCTTTCGGAACGAGTGGCATCCACGCGCATCGTGAGAATTGGAAACGCACCCGACAGAGGATAAACGATTTCGACCATCTGGCACTTCAGGAATACGCGGAGCTGGATGCCTGGTATGAGTCGCTTCCCATCGCCGACGACCATCCCGAGTTTGGTCTGCTCCACGGCGACAGTAAGCCCCACAATGTGATCTGGGATGGCCGGTCTGTGACGGCTATCGATTTCGATGAACCAAGATGGGGATGGTTTGTTGAAGACGTGGCGCGTTCCTTGGTGGAGTACTGGTGGAAAGACCAGCGCCATCTATTCCGGGATAGTTTTCTGCGAGGATATCGTTCGGTTCGGGAGTTCTCCGAATTCTGGGAGAAGTGCATCCCGTTCGTGATGCGTCGATGGGCGTTGGATTACTATTTAGAGTGGAATCCCTATCCCTCGCCCGAGGCCATTGCGGAAGCGGACCGGGAGGACACTTTGCGTCCGGGGGATTTTGCCTGGCATGTGCGCAAACGGTTCGTCAACTCCCTGCAATGGGATTGATCGTCCCCGTTGTTGTCGCGGGTGAAAGATCCGCTTTCACCGAGGTCATTTTGTTCGGCACTGTCGGATACGTGAGACGGATGCATGGTTGTGTTATGACTATTTAACGTGAGTTCGGCAGAAGCAGAGAGTGAAATCGGCGACTTCACTCTCAAAATGTCACAAGATAGATGTACAGGCTGGGCGGGATCAGCCGCTCGCAGACACAATCAAGTCACGATGAATCGGTATACTCATTGAATTGATGTGGTGTAAGAGATCAAGGTGAGATTGAGGTGATGTCTCGAACAGCAAGGTCATTCCGGGCTTTTTGATAAAGAGTCGGTACCAGCGCGGCGGCGCCGACTCCGGGTCGATTTTCGATTCGATGAACTTGCAAAGCGTGTCGATCATGCCAGGTGTGCCCGGTCGCATGACCTGCAGAGCGGACGGAAGATCGTATAAAAGGAGCCTGTCGGAAAGCTAGGAAAGATGGTCTGGAAGGAAGGCGGCATAAGAGTGTCGCAACACCTTTCAGGAATGCGTCTCCGGATGCAGGGGGCTATACATGCTGGCGCATCCGTATCCAGGAACATTGATCGGCAGAAAGGTAAACGGATGTCATTTCGGCGGATACTTCTATTGTGCGGGACTGTTGTCGTTGTAACGGTCTGCTTCGGGGTCGGCGTTGCATCGGCGCAAACCGGGACGAAAGCGATACCAAAGGTGACTGCGGCGGATCACGCGTACGCGATCCGCCGTAAGTCTATCATGGTGAAGTTCTTCGTCACTTACGAGAAAATCCAGTCCCGACCCATCCCTAAACTTGCTCCGGGACTCACCGGGCAACAGAAGCGAGACATCACCGCGCGCGATGAGGACGAGACTGTTATTACCGCCTCCCGGTCTCACAAAGAGTTGAGTGCGCTGACTCCCCCGCCGAGCCTGCGTCCCCTCCACCTGGCGTCACTCAACATGCTCGCTACTGTCCGCGACACGCACAAGGATTTCGCCGCCGCATACCGGGGCAACGACCGCAAGAAAGCTCGGGCCGCTGCTAAGGCTATGGACGAGCGACTTGACGCCGCATATCTCCGCATGACACAGGCAGGGGAAGAGGCAGCGAAGAAGCTCGGGTAGCCCGGGCAACAAAAAAGCGACTGTCATACGCTCCTCGTGAGCCATGCAGTCGCCAGGATAATCGCGCTTGTGTCTGCTCTACCAGCGGGCTCCAACGCGACAACCCGACCCGCTTCCGCAACATCTGGGTGCGCCCACTGGCGTCTGCCCCCACCCCCTAATCCTCTCCCTCAACGAATGAAAGCGAGGATGAGAGTAAGCAATGAGAATGACGCTGTTATTCGTCTTCGGGCGTTAACAGAGCCGGAACCGTGACGCCCTGATGCATTCGCGTGTAGGGAAAGGAATGTCGTGCGTGTGTATTCCAGTTGTTTGTATATTTGGTTGCCAAAGAAGGCTCTTGGAGAATCAGTAGGTTTTCCGCGTTTCGAAACTCTCCCTTTGCGCTGAAGTTCATACTTCCTGTAATGACTACTGATGAGTCAATGATCAATACTTTGTTGTGAGCGTCTCCATTTTCTTTGTCAGTCAACGGTGCGACGCCGTTGTCGTAAATAAACGCCGCTTTGTTACCATCTTCATTCAATCGCTTCTGGTCTAAAATCACTCGTACGTCAACTCCCCGATTGTGCGCTGCGACTAACGCTTGGGCAATCGGGGCACTTGTGAAACTGTAGGCTTGCACAAGCACGCTTTTTTTCGCCCCGGAGATTTGCGCGACGATGGCTTCGGTGCAGCCGCCGTTCGGGGAGAAGCGTACTTCCACCGGTCCGCGCCCCTGAATCACGCGCGACGGCGGCACCGCTTCGTATTTGTAATACGATAACGCCGCGATGCCGGGCAAGGCGATTAGCGCGAGAGACAAACCGATGCGGGCAACGCGGGTGCGAACACTCATCCCCCCAGTGATCAGCACCACCCCTGAAAATACCCCACATAACACAACAATTGCCGGAACGAAAAATGTCGCCGCAACCGCGACTAATCCGGCAAGAGCCAGAAACAAAGAAAACCTGCCCACTCTCAAATCACTCACGCAATATGTCCGCCTTTATCCTCTATAACCTAATGTTGACTCGGACACGCGGCACGGATACATGGTTGCGTTACGATCGTTTATTTCGTC